>DOWI01000211.1:4120-5541 GCA_003519645.1 Oscillospiraceae bacterium | reverse complement strand
GTGTACCGGCTCACCCGCCGCACACAGCAACATATACAAGTTCATCCGCAACGGCGGCGGACTGTGCGAACTCGGTTTCTTTATCAACGGGGGCGAAGCCACCATCAACCCACATTTTGATATATGTGCCAAAGAAATCACAACCGTCGGCTCATGGGTTTACACGCTGCGTGATTATGCCACTACCTTTGACTTCCTTAAACGTGCAAAGGGTATCGGACTTCCGCTTGAACAGCTAATCACACATCGATTCCCTCTGTATCAAATCAATGAGGCTTTGAAAACAAACCTCAGCATGCAGGGCTTGAAAATAGCCATCGTTAATAAGTGAGGTTGGTTTTGTTCTTTGCCCGAACCGCACAATTCCCGGAAAGGAATGATCTAATGGGAAAAGCGACCGGTATTATTGAGGTTTACGGTCTGGTTGCCGCATTTGTGGCCTGCGATGCCGGCTGCAAGGCGGCCAATGTAACGGTTGAGCCATTCGATAAAAACAAGCCCGGAAATCCTGACCAGTTGAAAGTACCGCTGATTGTTGCGGTCAAGTTTCGCGGACGGGTCGCCGACGTAACGGCGGCGGTTGAAGCTGCAAGAGGAGCGGCTGAGAGAGTATCCGGAGTAGTCACGACACATATTATCCCGAGCACCGAGAAGGGCACGGAAAAAATGCTGAAGCTCAGTGGTCTCGATAAAAGTTAATAACAGGTTCTATAAGGAAAGGAAAGGTTATTATGTCACAGGAAGCGCTAGGAATGGTAGAAACAAGAGGTCTCACTGCTGCAATTGAAGCGGCTGATGCAATGGTTAAGGCTGCCGAGGTTGTTCTAATCGGTACCGAAAAGATTGGTTCAGGTCTTGTATCGGTTATGGTTCGCGGCGATGTCGGTGCTGTAAAAGCAGCAACCGAAGCAGGATCGGCTGCTGCTTCAAGGCTCGGTGAGCTTGTAGCTGTGCATGTAATCCCAAGACCGCATGACGATGTTGAGAAAATTTTACCCAAACTGTAAGGGGCCGTGAGCAATGAAGTCTCTTGGACTGATCGAGGTTGAAAGCGTGGCTGCAGCAATAGATTCACTGGATATCATGTGTAAATCTGCGGCGGTTGAATTTGTAACATGGGAGCGCAAGCTGGGCGGCCGTCTTGTCACCGTCGTTGTGCGGGGCGAAGTCTCGGCTGTGACCGCCGCGGTAGAGAGCGCTGTCAGCTCGTGTATCAAAACGCCCTGCGCCCATGCAGTAATTGCCAATCCCCATGAGGAAACCAACAGAATTATGGCGGTCAGCGCCGCAAGAATGTCGGGCAAACAAACTGAAAATAGTGAGCCCGAGAGCATGAGTCTTGTTCAGGACAATTTTGTCCAAGAGGTATAGCATAATCCGGTTTTGAAAGGACGGGGTTTTGATGCAGGCAATTCCGGAAA
>DOWI01000211.1:0-4111 GCA_003519645.1 Oscillospiraceae bacterium | reverse complement strand
GTTGAAACCAGAGGTCTTGTAGCAGCAATCGAAGCCGCTGATGCAATGGTAAAGGCTGCCAACGTACAACTAATCGGAATAGAGAAAATCGGTTCCGGACTGGTATCCGTCATGGTTCGCGGCGATGTTGGTGCAGTCAAGGCTGCAACCGAAGCAGGCTCTGCCGCAGCATCCAGACTGGGCGAAGTCATTGCTACCCACGTCATTCCAAGACCCCATGGCGATGTTGAAAAGATTTTGCCGGTACTTAAATAGAACACATAAAACAGGAGGAAGCAACAATGGCACTTGAAGCACTCGGAATGGTTGAAACCAGAGGTCTTGTAGCAGCAATCGAAGCCGCTGATGCAATGGTAAAGGCCGCCAACGTACAACTAATCGGAACAGAGAAAATCGGTTCCGGGCTGGTATCCGTCATGGTTCGCGGCGATGTTGGTGCAGTCAAGGCTGCAACCGAAGCAGGCTCTGCCGCAGCATCCAAGCTGGGCGAAGTCATTGCTACACATGTTATTCCCAGACCTCATGGCGATGTTGAAAAAATTTTGCCGGTACTTAAATAAGGGAATGCGGACGTATCCCGGGATCTGCTGAAATAGTATGTTGGCTCTTTTCTGCTCAATTGTTGGGTCAACAAACTATTTCAGCTGCCCTGTCCATCTCATCCTTAATAAAGAAGGTGCGTACATGATTGTCGGTAAAGTTGTCGGAAGTGTTGTAGCAACACGTAAAAATGAAAACCTGCTTGGCAGCAAGTTCATGATTGTAGAGCCGCTTGATGATATGGGCGGCGGCCGCATTGTGGCAGTGGATAATGTCGGGGCAGGGATCGGCGAGCTTGTTCTAATAACGCTGGGCAGCGCCGCGCGAATCGGTTGCGGAATGGAATCCTCTCCTGTGGATGCCGCAATAGTCGGTATCGTTGATCACTCTATAGGACTTAACGGTTGATTAATATGAAACTGGATGAACTGAAAAACATCCTGCACGATTGCGGCGTTGTCGGAGCAGGCGGAGCGGGTTTCCCTTCGTATGCCAAGCTTGATGCACGCGCAGATACAATTATATTGAATTGTGCAGAGTGCGAGCCTCTTTTAAGGCTGCACAGACAGGTTCTGGAACACCACACACGAGAGATCCTTACTGCCTTACAAATCGTTTCCGAAGCGGTTGAGGCAAATCAGGTAATTATCGCCGTCAAACCCAATTATAATAAAGCCGTCGAAGCGGTAGAGAGCCAACTGCCTGATTTTGATAATATGCGGATTGGTCTGCTCCCCAATGCCTATCCCGCCGGTGATGAAGTCGTTACGACCTATGAGGTTACCGGCAGAGTGGTACCAGCCGGAGAACTGCCCATTTCAGTCGGCGTAACTGTATTTAACGTTGAAACCATGCTCAACATCTGGTTCGCCCTGCAGGGTGGAAAGCCGGTGGTTGATAAATATATTACGATTGCGGGAGCCGTCAGAAATCCCGTAACGCTTAAGGTGCCCCTCGGTATTGAAGCCTCCAAGCTGGTAACCCTTGCAGGCGGCGCATCGATAGGGGATTTCGTGCTGATCGGCGGCGGTCCCATGACTGGCGGGCTGATTCACCCGTCGGATCCCGTTACTAAAACTACCAATGCAATTCTGGTGATGCCGCAGGATCATTTGATTGTAAAGAAACGGAAAAGCAATCCCGCTTTGGAGATGAAGCGAGCAATGTCCGCCTGCTGCCAATGCAGGATGTGTACCGATCTTTGCCCCAGATACCTGCTGGGACATCCGATAGAACCACACAGCTTTATGCGATCAGCATCGAACGGTGTTACAAATAACATGGAGCCTTATCGGAACACCTATTTTTGCAGCGCCTGCGGACTCTGTGAGATGTATTCCTGCTTTCAGGGGCTCAGCCCACGTTCGCTGATGGTAAACTTCAAGTCAGAACTTAGGGATCACCAAGTTCCAATGCCCGAGGCGGATCAAAAGCCGGTAAACAGCCAGCGCAGCGGAAGATATGTTCCGATGTCAAGGTTGATTGCAAGGCTAGGTCTTTCACAATACAACAATCCCGCCCCTTTGCTGGAAGATGAAATCACAGTCAGCCGGGTACGGCTGATGCTGAGCCAGCATGTTGGAGCCCCTGCCGTACCGGTTGTAAAAATAGGCGATGTTGTTGCGAGAGGCCAGCTTGTTGCCGCCTGTGACCCATCAAGGCTGGGAGCCGGCATCCATGCATCCATCAGTGGAAAAGTTCACGGAATCACAAACCGTTACATCTTGATCGGAAATTAAGACGAAAACTTCAACCTAGCTTTACTAGGTAAATCGATATCTTATTCAGGAGGAAGATTTGGCATGAGCAAAGCGATCGGTATGGCCGAACTCATTACGGTATCGGAAGGTATGGCCGCCGCCGACCGCATGGTCAAAACAGCCGAAGTCGATATAATAGAAGCCCAGACGGTATGCCCGGGCAAATACATTGTCATAATCAGCGGCGAACTGAGTGCCGTAAACGCATCGATTGAAGCAGTAAAAACATTTCACCTCGAAAAGCTGATTGACAGTTTTGTGCTCGGCAACCCGCATGAATCGATATTCCCCGCAATCTACTCCACCGCTCAAATTGACGAGGTGGATGCTCTCGGCGTTATGGAAACATTTTCGGTGGCATCTGCAATCGTTGCCGCAGATGTTGCGGCAAAAACTGCTTTTGTGGATCTTATTGAGCTTCGTCTTGCACGGGGCATGTGCGGAAAATCATATTTAATGCTGACAGGAAGTGTGGCATCGGTATCAGCGGCAATCGAACGTGCCTCCGCCGAAGCATCTGTCTACGGCATGTTTTTAGACAGTACGGTGATTCCCAATCCTGACAAAAAGCTCTGGGATATGATATTATAGTACATATCTCTTAGAATGGTTATAAGGAGTGTATTGCGAATGCTGGCAATCGAGCGAAAAAACGCAATTCTATCAAAGCTTTTAATGGAAGGTAAGGTTCTAGTCAATGACTTGAGCCGTGAGTACGGAGTGACCGAAGAGACAATCCGGCGCGATCTTGAAAAGCTGGAAAAGGAAGGATTCGCAAAAAAAACCTACGGCGGCGCTGTAAAAATTGAAAATTTTAACAAAGACCTTCCCTTCCATGTGCGTAAGCAAACCAATGTTGAAAGCAAACAATATATTGCTTCGGTAATCGGCAGCATGATCAGCGACGGCGACTATATCATGCTGGATTCCAGCACCACTGCCTTAAATATCATCAAAAGCATTATGCACAAAAAGAAAATCACTCTCATCACCAACTCAATTGAAATCCTGCTCGAACTCAGCAACAAGTCCGGCTGGACGGTGATATCCACCGGAGGAATGTTAAAGGAAGGCAGCCTTTCGCTTGTCGGCTACCAAGCAGAGCGGATGGTATCAAGCTTCCACGTGGATATGGCCATCTGTTCTTCAAAGGGGCTTGACAGTGAAATGGGCGTAACCGATTCCAATGAACGGGATGCTGAGATCAAGAAAGCATTCTTTAAATCGGCAAAGAAACGGATTCTAGCCCTTGACAGCTCTAAGTTTGACAAGACTTCATTTGTAAAGGTTTGTGACATATCGGACATTAATATGATTGTTACAGAAAAAAAGCCGTCTGACTTCTGGACTGAACAGCTTAGACAGACGGGCGTAGAGGTTGTATATGAAATGTAATAGGAGCCATCGGAGGCGTAGCATTGAAGATATTGGTAGTGAATGCTGGTAGCTCTTCTTTAAAGTATCAGTTTTTTAACATGGAAAATGAAGCTGTTCTTGCAAAAGGTATTTGCGAATTTATTGGGGTCGGCGGAACAATGACGCATAAGTGCCCCGACCGAGCAGACTATAAAATTGATGTGGATATACCGACACACGACCATGCAATTGAGCTTGTNNCTGGTCAGCTCCAAATACGGCGTAATTGAAAGTGTATCCGAAATTGATGCCATAGGCCACAGAATTGCGCACGGCGGAGAGATCTATAAGAAGTCCACCATTATTGATGATGAGATTCTCGGGGGACTGGAAAAGCTGAATCCCATCAATCCGCTTCATGGTCCTCCCATCATCAAGGGCATTAGAGCCTGCAT
>DOWI01000082.1 GCA_003519645.1 Oscillospiraceae bacterium | reverse complement strand
CATCACGATGGCAAGAAGGAGTATGAGCGGTGTGACAAGCGGGAAAACGATCAGGGCGAAAGGTAAAAGCAATATGCAAAATCCCGCCTTGATCAGCGCGTTTGCGATATGCAGTTCGGACGTTATATTGATATTTGCTGTCTGTAAATCCGAGATGAGCTGCATGCGCTTGAATTCGTTGAGCTTCAGCCGCTTCGATATCCACACTGCCAAGTCCCGCAGCCACAGTTCAAGGCTGGAGGGTTTCTTTTTTTGTTTCTTGGAAAGGTACATTGCGGCTTTGCTCGTCTTTATCAGCGGGACACGCGCAAAGTCGGCGACGATGAAGAAGATGCCAAATCCAATCAGAGAGGCTATAAGGGGTTGGAATATATTCATGCGTTTTACCTCCTGTACTTTATCGGCTTNNACGCCGGACAGCGCAAGAACGAATTTTCCGGGCATGGTTGCCATCAGAGTGCTGTACCAGCTTTTGTTCAGCATATATAACAGCGGTATATTACCGACCAGCATGGCGACCATCATATAGTATTCCTTGCGCGGCTCGTAGAGCATTGTTTTCAGCTCGTTGTTCACAAGCCGTACATCGGTCAGCTTGGCTACCACCGGCAGGAGCGTATTCTTTAGCGTCCGGTCATCTTGGCATTGTATAAGTGTATCGCACCATTCCTTGAAAATCGTGTTGTCGATCTTGGTTTTCAGCCTGTGGAGCGACCGCTTGATATCCGAACTGATTGCCGTGGCGTCACCAAGGAAGGTCTTGAATATATCTATGATGGGCGGCTTGATATACGCAATGTTTTCCTTAACCGCCGACACGATGTCATCGCTGCGGATATATGAGGTTGTGATGATCGAGAGCGCTGTTTCCATTTCCTGCTCAATATGCTTGTCGTAGTGCGCGATAGTTGATTTAGCGTAAATAAAAGGAAGCAGGCAGAAAGCTGTTGATAATATGGGGACGAGGAACACGTTGTCGATCAGCACGGCGAACGCGCCGCCGCATATCATGAGGATCAGCGACAACGCGCAGATAACGGAGAACTGGCCGCTTTTGCCTGTGGCGGTCATGGCGTCCCTGATGTGTTCAAGCTCGACGGATATCTTCCGGCTTTTCTTTTTACCCTGCGAAATTCTGACCTTGTCACGCAGCGTCTGCTTCGGGGATATGATTTTCAGTAAATCGTCGGTGACCCTTTCGGGGGTCAAGTCCAGAAACAGCACAATAGAGACAATCAAAAGCAGGGAGGATATTAAGGGAATTATCATCTGATCACGCCTCCTTCCGTAAGAATTTCTGCAGTTCATTTTGCGGTACGCCGCACTGGATCAGCTTTCGCCGGAGATTGTCCGATATGACATTCGGTTTGTCAAAGTAGCCTTCTACCACCGTTTTACCGTTTATGATTTCGTTTTTGGTAATATTATAGCGGTACAGCGTATGGTATTTCCGTTCGCCGGTGGGCAGGATTTCGCATTCGGTGATATCCATAACTTTCCGAACCTTTTNNCCCGCCTGTATCAGCGATGTGGCGAAGTCGATGGGGAACCGTTTTTGGCACAGCAGGGCAATTCTCATGTGCGCTGCGTCCGCCGCTCCCGAATGGACGGTGGATACCACCGTGTGTCCGGTCAGGGAGGCTTCCACCGCCGAATGGCATTCCACGTCGCGCATTTCGCCCACGGTCACGATATCGGGGTTGAACCGAAGGGACACCACTACGAGGTTTTCCTGCGTGATATCGTAAGCGGGATTGTCAGAGGGACGGGAAAGCGTATGCACCACATTATTTGCAACGCCGTTCTTTCCATACCGCACCAATGAAAGCTCACGGGAACCGGATTCAATACTGAATATTCGCTTGTTGCCGGGGATGCTCTGCAGCAAAGCGTTTAACAAGGTCGTTTTGCCGGAGCTGGTCGCCCCCGCCACAACAGTGGATACACCGTAACGGATGCACATTTCCAGAAACGCGACCATTTCTTCCGTGGCAAATTCGGTATCCAGCAGCATTTCCCTCGTCACACGCTGCGGATGAAGCAATCGGATGGAACAGGCGATACCTGTATGCTCATCGACAATGGGTTCTTTGAGGGCTGTGATACGGGTGTTATTTGGCAAGTGCCCCTGCGCCATCGGCGTGGCATTGTCTATGATCATCCCGCTGTGGTGCAGAAGCCGCTTGATAATATCCACCGCGTGCTGCGGGCTGTGAAAATGCTCCTTTACCTTGACGATGCTGCCATCGAGGTAAGTCAGGGCGATGTCGTTCCATGCGTTGAATAGCAATAGGTAATCCTTTGAGCTTCGCTCTCCAGATTTTCCCCTGCTTCACACCGGACATGAGACTTTCACCTCATCCGGCGTTCCATCAATACTTACTTATTTACACAATTTCACAATTACCAACCAAAAGCCTTAGATTGTTAAGCCGTTTGAAGTCAATCGTATTTTTAGGGTATCTTCCGAGATACTTTATTATGGTTTCAGGCGTTTTCGCATGAATTAACTTATGAGCGTTAGACGTTACGAAAACTAAGTTGTTGTACTTGTCGCTTCCGCCCATAAATTTCGGGATTTTGTGGTGAACTTCCATATTGAAAATTTGCAATTTAGCCCCCGAGATGTAGCAACGCCCCCGACAACCGATGTATAACGAAATTCGGTTATCGTTAAATTCCGTACTTTGTCCTTGTACTGGATTCCGCATTAAATACATCATGGTGTGATAACTGAATGTTTGCAAATTGTCGTGTATCTTTTTCCTGCCTTCTGCTGTATAGTTACAAATAGACTGTGTGAAGCAGATGGGCGGCGTTGTTTGCACAAAGTGGATGGGAAAGAGCGCAACGCCTTGAATAAAGATAGGTTTCACCGTGCATTTACCATAATATTTTTCATACGCTTGACTTTTGATGCCTCTTTTGCTCTTGATGGGTCTGGTTCTGTTGTAAAGGTTCTTCATGACTCGAAAAGCAATGTCCGCAAAGTCTTTGCTAATGTGACTGGCGATTTTGTAGTACCCGTGCATACCGAGGATTGTTGCGTTGTAATGCTGTACCTTAATACCGTCAGCGTCTTTTTGCAAAGCCTTTATTTTCTCTCTGATCTCTGTTTTGCATTTATTTTTGCTTTTTTCCGTCATATGGGATTCAACAACAAATTTCTGGCCTTTTTTCCAGAGTTTCA
Source organism: Oscillospiraceae bacterium (assembly GCA_003519645.1). Next base: position 3,029 of record DOWI01000082.1, on the reverse strand, counting down.
GCTTGAAGCCTAAAAACTCGGAATAGTGTTTTTTCAAATTTACGATTTTTGATTTTTCCTGACTGATTTCAAGCCCAAGCCGTTCTAATAACCACATTTTCGTTGCATGAAACATGATATCTGCGGTTTTGCGATCTTTGCAGAATAGCTTAAAGTCGTCCGCATACCGTACAATAAACACTTCTTTCAAATTAGTGTTTCGTAAAGCGGGATATTTATGGCTCGACTTTTGGTCTATCTTGTTTGGCTTGTAGTTCTCCCATTGATTGGCTATCCACCAGTCTAATTCGTTTAACACCACGTTAGATAGCAACGGACTGAGAATACCGCCTTGTGGCACACCCTTTGTAGGTATGCCTATTCCTCTGATTTCAGCTTTTAACATTTTGGAAATGACGGCTATTAAGCGTTTGTCTTGTATTCCAAGCGTCCAGAGCTGTTTAAGGAGTTTTCCGTGATTAACATTATCAAAGAAGCCCTTGATGTCAATATCAACCACATACTGGAAGTTATGGCGGTTGGTCAAGTGCAATACCCTTGCCATTGCGTGGTGTGTGCTACGGTTGGGACGGAAGCCATAACTGTGCTTGTAGAATTTAGCTTCACAAATCGGTTCAAGCACCTGCTTGATACATTGCTGTATCAGTCTATCCTCGATAGACGGAATACCGAGCGGTCTTAGTTTTCCGTTATCCTTCGGTATTTCTACCCGTCTGACTGGCATAGGTTTGTAATTCGCCAGTCTGCCTTTGACATAAGCAATGACTTTTTCAGGTTCATCGTCACCTATCTCAATTATGGTCGTCCGATTTGTCCCTCGCGTTTTACTGCCTTTATTAGTTTTGATATTGCGGTATGCCAGCAATATATTTTCATAACTGACAATAATTTCGTAAAGGTCAGTAAAGATGTGATTGTTTCGGGCTTTTTCATAAAGTTTATCGTAAATTTGTTGGGTGCCATAGTATTCGTTATTTCGCAGAAGCTGCTTTTTCTTTTGCTTCTTGGTTGCCATAAGTCGGCTCACTTCCTTAATCGGAATATTTTGCCTCTCTTAGTCATACTCGAACCTTATGCAGTTTTATCTGTTGTGAGTTGTGTTTTACTGTAAAATATTGACTGGTGGCTATCCCTCCACCGCTTATTATCACGGCTTCATAGGTACTGTGCCACCACTTTCATCAGCGTAAAGACAAGTTATGCTTACACTTTCCTTGTCAACACTTCGTCGGGATTAAGCCCTCCATGCCGCTGACTTTCCACGTTCCAATAATCCTATCTATACCATATATGCCCTTAGGTTCACTCTTTGAGCCTGCTTACGAAACATTGTTTTACCGCCTGTAACGGTAAAGGGATTTTTGCGTCAACAAGACTACTCATCCCCCGTAAACCTTGCCGTTCGGCAAGTCCAGCCGTTAGACTGGTTAGAGGTTTAGACCCTTTCATTCAAGTGTTCGTCATTTACCCCTATATAGGTAAAATTCTAACCATAGGCATTTTGTAGACCCCGCCCTAACACTCCCAGCCACCTCTGGCTTGGTTTTGCTGTATCGGGTTTCCGACCTTAGCGAGTGCAGACAGACGACCTCAGCGAGCTCCATGACATTTCAATGCTTAACCATATCCATGCCATTCGCGGGACTTAGGCAGGCGCTTCGGGGCGTTACTCCCTCATTTCACCTATCGGATTATCAGTTCTACAAGCGTTTTATCGGCTCCTTTCAATCCGTTTATATTTTGTGCTTGCGCCTAACCTTTTCAGTTAGGAACGTGTCGCACCGTTGATTTCCTCCAATTCCGGGGAAACGAGGTATTTGGTCAATACCGAATATTCGGCCATTTCGCAGTAGAGTGCGTCAATCAGTTTCTCCTGCGAGTACCCGTCCACGGAATAGTTCATGTCACGCAGATATTTTTCGATATATGCCGCGAGCTGCGGCAATTTATCCTTATCGGTCAGGGCGGCGGCATAATGCGCCGAGATATGCTCTTGGGTAAGGGATAACAAATCCCAAAAGTCCATAACTGCCAACGGCATCACACCACCTTTTCCATAATTTTTCGAAGCATTCCCCTGTATTTCTTGTCCGCGACCGGATCCGCCAGTTCGCCGTTTTGCATCTGCGCCCTGACTTCCCGGCAATAGGGCAAAATAAAAGACACATCCCTGTAATGTGTCTTGCATTCTTCTATGGGCAGAAAGAGTTCATTTTCGGTGATATTCAGTCCGACGATATGCTGCTCGGTCTTGAAGCTGCTGTCGCCGTAGAGAGGAAGCTGCGAGGCGAAAAAGCTCATGCTTTTAAGGTCGGGAGCGACCAGACGGATGACTACGTCGGCTGCTTTCACCGCGGCGGCGGACAGTCCGGCCAATTCGGAGGAACAGTCCACAATTACGAAATCAGCGAGGGATTTCAAGACCGATAAAAACGCCTTTGCCTTATTGTCATCGTATTTCGGGTAGGTATATTTATTCTCGCCGTCCTTGTATCCGAGGAAGCCGAAGTTTTGCTTCTGCTTTACGGTGACAATACTTTCAATCACATCGCCCTGCGTAATATCGGTTTTGGATAAAGGGACACCGACCGAGAACAATTCGTCCGCTTTCCGCTTGGGGAACAGCACGGGCAGGGCGGGTGTTTCGTTCTGGCACAACAATTCCAAAACGGTGGAACTATAACTCTCATAAATGCAGAGTGCGAGTTTTGTGGCGAAGGTGGTCTTGCCGGAGCAGGGTGCGCCCCATATCGCTATCAGATTACTCATTTTCGCCACCGCCTTTTGTAAGCACCTCGTTCTGCGCCTCCAAGAATTTATTAGCGGTGTCCGCGTCACCGCGATACACAAGGGTCAGATAAATCTTGGCTTTCTGGTCATGAAGCGCCAGCAGCTTGGCCTGCGCGGGCGTTACTAAAAGGGTAGCGGTAGCGGGTAGATCGGTGGTTCCGTCCTCATTCGTTGTTAATTGGTCGCTGTCCGTGCCTTTGGCCGTGGTTGTGGTAATGACCCGGACATAGGTCAGTTCA
>DOWI01000080.1 GCA_003519645.1 Oscillospiraceae bacterium | reverse complement strand
CACTTATTTAATATAGATCCAAAATACCTGTTCGGCATTGATTGGGACAGGCGAAACAAAAAGCTTACAGTGACTAAAAATTCGCTGCTTGCTTTTTCAAAATGCAAAGAAAATAACATGGCATTTCTTGACGGCTTAAGCTCTCCGGTTATAAACGCGTTTAAAAATTTTCTTAAGCAATGGGAACCGAAAAATGAGCTTCAAAATCCGCATCTCACCGCATTAGACAAGCAATATGATGGTGCAAAATTCGTTGTTACCGTGCAGGAAGATATTACGAAACCGCTAAACCGTGATCCATCGATAAAGGAAAAGTGGGAGGAAAGCCTGCGTGATAAACCGGTTGAGAACAAAGCGGTCATGGGTCAATGCAGTATCAGCGGCGAGTATGGGCCGATTGCCCGTATCCATGATAAACTTACAGGCATACCGGGCGGTTTATCCACCGGTGTCAATATTGTCTGTTTAAAGTCTTCAGCCTTTTGGTCATATGGTCACAAGGAATCCTATAACAGTTCGGTTTCACAAGAAGTTATGGAAAAGTATACGAAGGCTTTTAATTATCTTACGTCTGTACCAAACCATAAGCAGACGCTCGATGATATAACACTTCTTTACTGGGCTATGACAAAAGACTCGGAAGTACCATATATGCAGGCGTTTAACGAAAGTGTTGGATTTTTCACCTTGCCAAAGCAGGATCCCTTAGAAACGGAGCGCAGCAAACGAGAAACGCTGCAAGATGAGTTGAATTCGATTTTCAGCCAGCTTGCACAAGGTAAGGAAGCCGACTGGGGAAGCTTGGGGATTGATGAAAATACGGAGTTTTATTTACTCGGCGTCAAACCCAACAGCAGCCGTTTAGCCGTTAAACTGTTTGAACATAACAAATTCGGAAAAATCATGACGAACATAGGAATGCATCATCGGGACTTGCAGCTTTCTCCAAAAGATAAGCAGATGCCGATTTGGCTTTTGCTCAAATCACTCAAATCACCAGTCAAGTCAAAGGATGCTTTACCGCCCGACCTTTCTGTTAAAATCCTGCAGAGTATTCTCAAGGGTACTCCTTATCCCCGCTATCTTCTTAACACAGTCGTATGCCGGGTAAAGACCGATCAAGATAATGCAAGCAAAAAGTTTTATGCGGTCAGTCGTGACCGTGTTCGAATAGTAAAAGCATGCCTGACACGCATGAATTTAATAAAAAGAGGCGAGTTCAATATGTTAAACACGCAGAATCAAGACAGTGCCTATAACTGTGGCAGGCTGTTTGCGGTTTTGGAAATGATTCAGCAAAAGGCACTCCCTGGTATCAATGCAACCATTAAAGACAAGTTCTTTTCTTCAGCCTGCAGTACACCGTATCTCGTTTTCCCCCGTTTACTGAAGCTTTCGCAAAGTCACCTTGGAAAGTTGGACAAGGGAAGCATGATTTATTATGAAAAGTACATTCAGGAGATTGTAAGCAATCTTGGTGATTCCTTTCCAAAAGCTATGAGTATGGAAAAGCAGGGAACGTTTATTCTCGGCTATTATCAGCAAAAAGAAAAATTGTATGAAAAGAAAAGCGAAGGGGAGAAAAACAATGGAGCTGAATAACAGATATGAATTTATTATGCTTTTCGACGTGGAAAACGGTAACCCCAATGGGGACCCTGACGCAGGGAATATGCCGCGCGTTGACGCTGAAACAAGTATCGGAATTGTGACCGATGTATGTCTCAAACGCAAAATCCGCAATTATGTGGAAGCTGTACAGGAAGGCAAGGCCGGTTACAATATTTTAATCAAAAATGACCGGGCGCTTAACACGAAGTATGCTGAAGCATATGAGAATTGTGAACTCAAAACAAAGCAAAAAGGCAAAGATCAGAGTGCGGTCGCAAAAGCACGCGATTACATATGCCAAAACTATTTTGATGTACGCACATTTGGAGCGGTTATGAGTACCGGTGATGACCCATGTGGTATTGTGCGTGGACCTGTCCAGATTAATTTTGCACGCAGTATTGATCCGGTACTGCCTCAGGAAATCACCATTACTCGACAAGCACTTACCACAGAAAAGGACAAGGCCAAAAGCGAAAACACAATGGGCAAAAAAAGTTTCATTCCCTATGGCCTTTACCGCGCGGAGGGATACGTTTCCGCCATGCTTGCGAACAAAACCGGATTCAGTGAGGAAGACCTTGAACTCCTTTGGCAAAGTATAGAAAACATGTTTGAGATTGACCACAGTGCCGCTCGCGGAAAGATGTCTATGCAGAAGCTGTATGTTTTTAAGCATGATTCTGTCCTTGGCAATGCACCTTCTCATCTGCTGTTCGACAAAATCACAGTTGCCAGGAAAGACAATGTGGAAGTTGCGCGCAAATTTAGTGACTATATAATTACGGTTGATTCCAATATGCCTGAAGGAGTCGAGCTAATTGAAAAGCTCTGATAATCTAACAGATATTCGCTCCATCCAGCAGTATCTCTACTGTCCACACCGGTGGGGCCTGATGGAAACCGACTGCAGCTGGGCGGAAAATGTTTTTGTGTGTAAGGGCAATCTCGTGCATGAAAACGTGGACAGTGGAAAATGCCTGTCAGCTCGTAACGCAATTCTGGAGCGGTCGGTTAAGGTATACAACGATGACTGGGGACTTTTTGGTATTATTGATTGTCTTGAACTGCGCCGTTCTGCATCAGGATGCTGGATTGAGAAATATGGAGAACGCTTTAATTTAACCATTGTCGAGTATAAGGTACGTTCGCCTAAATCCGGAACTTTTCGTCATGAAGACGGAATGCAGCTGCTTGCACAAAAAATCTGTGCAGATAACATTTTTAAAACCGACTGCAAAACCTTCTTTTATTATGCGGATACTCGCAAAAGAGTACAAGTCCAATTTTGCAAGGAAGATTATACGTTTTTAAAAACAACGCTTGCCGAAATGAATATGTTACGCAATTCCTCCACGATTCCTCCCATAACAGACGGGCAATATTGCGGCGGATGCTCTTTAAAAGATATCTGTATGCCGAAAGGAGGGAAAATCCGGCATGCGAAAGCTGTTAAACACGCTGTACATAACTCGTCAGGAGGCATATCTAAGCCTTGACGGGGAAAACATTGTAATGCTTATACAAGGAAAAGAAGCAGCACGCCTGCCTTTATCGAATATTGAAAGCATCGTTTGTATGAACTATCCCGGCTGCAGTCCGGCACTTATGGGAAAATGTGCCGAAGAACAGATAGGCCTGTGTTTTGTTACTCCTGGAGGGCGGTTTCTCGCACGAGTGACCGGGCCGGTCAAGGGTAATGTCCTTTTACGGAAGCAGCAAGCAGAGATTTTCTCCAATACAGAAAAGCAGACAAAGCTTATACAAAACCTGATTACCGCAAAGCTGAAAAACACGCGAAATTTGCTGATGCGTTCACGCCGTGATTACCCAGAAACAGATGAGAATGGCGAGTTATCTCACTGTATTGACATCCTTGAAGAAAATCAAAAAAAATTGCTAGTTGAAAAGGATACTGACATTTTACGCGGAATTGAAGGGCAAAGCGCAAAAGCGTACTTTGATGTGTTCGACTTATTGTTTACCCAGCAGAAAGAGGACTTTGCGCTTTGCCGGAGAACAAAACGTCCACCCCTTGATTTTACAAACGCAATGCTGTCATTTCTGTATACAATATGCACCAATGATATTGCGTCGGCTTTGGAATGTGTTGGTCTTGACCCATATATTGGTTTATTCCATACACTGCGTCCCGGACGGGTTTCTCTTGCGTGTGACATCATGGAAGAATTCCGCGCTCTGGTCGAACGTTTGGTGATTACACTGGTGAATCTCAAAATTGTGCGAAAGAGTGATTTTGAAAAGCAGATTAGCGGAGCAGTCTGGTTAAATAACGATGGCCGAAAAAAGGTCATTACAGCTTGGCAAAATAAAAAGAACGAATGTGTCAAGCATCCGTTCATAAAAGAAAAAGTGCCAATCGGCCTGTATCCTTATGTGCAAGCCAATCTGTTGGCCAAATATGTAAGAGGAGAAATTGTAATGGTCAAGCATTTT
>DOWI01000072.1 GCA_003519645.1 Oscillospiraceae bacterium | reverse complement strand
GTGTGCTGACAAAAGACGAACTGTTCCGAGAGGTGTGGGGTGATACAATCACAAGCGATGGAACGTTAAATGTGCATGTTCGGCACTTGAGGGAAAAGATTGAGGGCACACCTAACGAGCCACATCTTATTAAAACTATATGGGGTGTGGGATATATATTTGGGGAGCAAATACTATGAAAATAAAGGGAATACTTTTCACAGTTCTTGTTATATTTACGCTCCAAATTGTCATTTGCCTAGGTCTTTCCTATCATACTGAAATACCGAAGGTTGATAAGGTGCTTGTCAACGAAATTATACATGAACAGGGATTAGGGGCAGCTCTTGAAATGTTAGAACGAACGCCGGAGAACTTTCAAGAAGTGCGGCAGATGATGATGTTTACACTTTTGATATCTATGGCTTTAGAGATATTATTGCTTGTGGGGTATTTGATTTATCTTCAAAAGACAATTTTTCAGCCGTTTCGTACACTAAAAGAGTTTGCGGTGAGAGTTGCAGGTGGAAATTTAGATGTTCCTTTTACGATGGACAAGCGTAATGCTTTTGGAGCATTTACTGAGAGCTTTGACCTAATGCGTGATGCGCTCAAAGCGTCTCGTGAACAAGAAGCAGAAGCGAACAGAAGTAAAAAGGAATTGATTGCAAAGTTAAGCCATGATATCAAAACACCTGTATCCTCTATCTCAGCTGTCACGGAACTTATGCAAGCAACGCATACTGACAAGAAAATATTGAGCCAGCTTTCGATCATTCATAATAAAGCCGACCAGATAAACCGCTTGGTGTCCGATTTATTTAACGCTACACTCGAGGTACTTCATCAACTTCCGGTTGCCCCGACAGAGCAAAGCAGCGAAAGTCTTTTGCCCTTGTTTGTTGCCGCCGACTATAAAAATAAAGCTGCCATAAATGACATGCCATCGTGCCTTTTGATTTATGATACACAACGATTACAACAGGTGCTTGATAATATATTTTCTAATGCCTATAAGTACGGAGGGCAGGAAATAGAAGTAATATGTACACTTTTTGAAAATCACTTTACTATAGAGGTTTATAACGAAAGTTCGGCGGTCAGTGATGAGGACTTGCCGCTTTTATGTGAGAAATTCTATCGTGGTGAAAATGCCAATGGAAAAAACGGGGCAGGATTAGGATTATACATATCCCGTTATTTGCTTGGTGAGATGGGCGGCGATATTACCTGTCGAAATACGGAGCGTGGATTTTGTGTTTCCATAATGCTTTCGCTCGCAGGAAATTTTACGAATTAAGAATTGGTTAAGGAACTGACAAAGACTGTTAAGGATTCTCCGTCGTAAAATGAGAGTACAATACAAAAAGGAGCACTTATTTTATGAACAAAACGATTCTCTCCACGGAGAAGTTGTGCAAAACTTTTTCACAAGGCGGTACACAGAATCATGTACTGAAAAACCTTGATTTGGAGTTTTATGCGGGGGATTTCACCGTCATTATGGGACCATCTGGTGCAGGGAAATCCACATTGCTCTATGCACTGTCTGGCATGGATCAGCCGACACTCGGTAAAATACGCTTTGCAGAAAAAGAAATCACTGGATATTCAAATGACAAATTAGCTGTTTTTCGGCGTGACCATTGCGGCTTTGTTTTTCAGCAAATCTATCTTTTGGACAACATGAGCATTATGGATAATGTAATGGCGGCGGGGCTTTTGGTTTCTAAAGAGCGAAAGACCGTTGCCAAATTTGCGAATGATCTCTTTGGCAAGGTCGGACTAGGCGATAATATTCGCCGAAAGTTCCCTTCACAGGTATCAGGCGGCGAAGCACAACGTGCGGGAATTGTCCGTGCACTTATCAATAAACCGGAGATTGTGTTTTGTGATGAGCCAACAGGACAGCTTAACTCGGTATATGGCAAGGCAGTGCTGGACGCACTCACCACTGTAAATGCACAAGGACAAAATGTCATTATGGTTACGCATGACCTAAAATCCGCAAGGCGGGGCAATCGTATTCTATATCTTCGTGATGGCATGATCTGCGGTGAATGTCAGCTTGGAGCCTATGAAAGTGAAAATACCAAAAGACACAAAAAACTAAATAGTTTTCTGCGGGAAATGGGGTGGTAATGATGAAAAGCATCTTTATGCTCACAGGTGCAAATCTACGAAAAAACAAGGGGCAAGCCATCTCTTTATTAATATTTGTATTGATTGCAACTATGTTTTTGGATATTGGACTGGTTTTGATTTTTAATTTTGAAAATTTTTTTGACCAGAGAGCGGAAGAGTTAAATGCTCCACATCTTTCCATTCTGCAAAGTAATGATGTTACAACTGAGTCGCAGGCAGATTGGTTGTCCAGCCATTCAGAGGTAATGGCGATAGAACGGCAATCCGTTATTTCGGGTTATGGCGATTACTATATGAACGGAGCAAAAGCTTCTGGAGTTTTGTTGTTTGCAAGTGCTGAAGCTGAGCAGAGTATGAACCCCGTTTCGCTTATAGGTGAATCGCTTCCTCTTGACGAAAATCATATTTATATTCCGTATCTGATGAAAGCCGCAGGAGGCTATGAACTTGGTGAGAATTACAGCATAGCCCTTGCGGGAAAAGAAATAAATTTCATCATTGCGGGGTTTACGGAAGAAATCACTTTCGGGGCACTTATGAACACTTTTTACCGTTTTTATGTTTCAGAAGAAACGTATGAAAAGTTGTATGAGGAAATGGCAGATAACCAATACACTTTATTCTCTATTCGCACAACAGATAAGAGCCTTGGTATGCAGGTGCATCTCGACTATACAAAAGAGTTTTTCTACGTTGAGGATGCAGGAGAAGTCTCCCCTGACTTTATATATTCACTGGACTATACAAGCCAAGTGAAACAGGCTCGCACTTTTATTCCTATGATCCTGGCAGCACTTATTATCGCTTTTGGAATTATTATCTTAGCAATTAGCCTTGTAGTCATTCGCTTCTCCATTCACAATAATATAGAGCAGAGTATGGTGAACATCGGTGCATTAAAGGCCATCGGATACAAAAGCAGCCAAATTATCGCTGCTATGGTTATGCAATTTGGTTCAGTAACAATGATAGGCAGCATTCTTGGAATTGTGTTGGCACAGCAATGGTTATCACCGCTGTCTAAGATTCTGGAATCGCAGTCGGCTCTCATTTGGAATCCGGGCTTTGACCTGCGAGTGGCTGCTCTTTCAATATGCCTTGTACTGTTTGCAGTATTGTTGGTAGCATTTTTATCGGCAAAACGCATTTTTAGGCTCTATCCGCTTTCGGCTTTGCGTGGTGGTATAGAAACGCACAGCTTTAAAAAAAATAGAGTGCCTCTTGACCGCTGTCGCGGGGGCTTATCATTGCTAATGGGCATGAAGCATCTGTTACAGAACAACNNAACGTTTATGGTAGTCTTGATTGTTTCGCTTATGACATTTGCATCGGTTTTTTGCATCTCTTTATATTATAACCTTGGAGTTGATATGGATGCTTTTGGCTCTATGGTTGCCGGTGAAGTACCTGAGGCTCTTCTAGATATAAATTCCACGGATACAGAAAATGTCCTCCAAAACCTGCATAATCGGGACGATGTACGAAAGGCATTCGAATATCAACATATTACACTTATGGCGGATGATGTAATGGTTACCACGATTATTACCAAAGACTTTTCACAGCTTGAGGGTAACATGCTCTACGCTGGCAGATATCCAAAGTATGAAAATGAAGTTGCAATAGGCGGTAAGTTTGCTGAAGTTCTTGGAAAAAATACCGGGGATATGATCGTCGTAAAGCAAGGAGGACAATCAAAAGAATTTTTAATCACAGGAATGATCCAAATGATGAATGGCGTTGGTCTAAACATGGCGATAACGCACGAGGCATTGCTTACCATACAAGAGGACTACTCTTTTGATAAAGTCTATGTTTACCTGCACAATGATATAGATGTGATAGAATTTCTTGAAGATGTCAAATCCGAAGAAGGTGACTCCATTGTCGGTACTACGGATATGAAAGAACTACTGGATGCACAACTTGGTGGTTACGGAAGCATCTTTGCCGCAGTAGCATTGGCGATACTTCTTGTAACGGTTGTTATTATTGTCCTAGTGCTTTATATGGTCATTAAAACAATGCTGCTAAGAAAGAATCGTGAGTTCGGTATTCAAAAGGCGCTAGGATTCACAACAATTCAGCTTATGAATCAGATAGCACTTTATTACACACCTCTTATTTTGTTTGGTGTAGTGTTTGGTGGACTTTTGGGATATGTGGGATTTAATCCATTCTTTTCTGCGGTGACAAAAAGTATGGGTGTCATCAAGACCGAATTTCCGCTCCCGCTTAATTGGACCATTTTAACCTGTCTTATGTTGACTGTGATTGCTTACGGTGTATCGTTGCTGATGGCATCTAGGATTCGTAAAATATCACCCTATGCATTGGTAAGCGAATAGATGAGTGCTATTGTGGAGCAGCAATGGATATATTGTCCAAAATGTAAGCAAGAAAGTCTAATACAAGTCAAAGAGTTAAATATATCAGTCATCAAAGATCCAGACGCAGAGCCGATGAACTTATGATTAATCACAGTACATCAGCTCTGTTTTTATATAACCATTGGTACAACAAGCCCACCAAATAAAAAAACGGTACTTTGGTGGGCAGTATAATTATGCCTTAATAATATACCCTCCAAACCCACAAAACCTCTCGCCCATTTTTAGAGGGAGAGAGGTTTTGTGATTCGGTATATGTTCTTTAATGAAATTTTACAGAGGTTAAAAACCAGAACACGCATTAAAGCTATTTATCCGATTTGCCTTTCAATATGCTCATTTTGGTCGGTGCGGTTAAAATGGCAGACCGTGTTGTCCGTGAAATGATGGGACTATAAATTTTTTTGAAATGGTTGACCTCGTTGTATGAAATGGATATAATATAGGTAGAATACTACTACCGAAGTTTATGAAGGAGGTATCGTTATGAATATTCGTCCATCCGCAGCAATCCGCCAAAATTACAATGAGATTGCCGATCTGTGCCGAAAGACCGAAGAGCCGATTTTTCTTACCAAAAATGGTGAGGGTGACTTAGTCGTTATGGATATTGAAACCTATAACAGACGAGAAAAGATGCTGCAATTAAGGGAAGAACTTCTTGCTGTCGAAGAAGACAGGATTGCGGGAAGAAGCGGTTGTATGCTTGATGAACTGGATGATTATCTCGATGGTATCATTGCAGAGGTATAGCGTATGGCAGAAAGCAAGAAATACAAAGTAATCGTTTCGGACAGGGCAAAAAGAATTTTGGGAACGCATATACGCTTTATGGCACAGGTCAACAAAGGGGCAGCAGTGACAAAAAAGAAGGAAATTATGACCGCTATGCGTTCCCTTTCCCAGATGCCGCAGCGTTTTCCGTTCTTTGAAGAACTCTATATTACACCGAATAAGTACCACAAAATGTTTATTGAAAAATGGTATCTTGTCCTCTACCAGTACATATTATTTTCTTCTGGTTCATTTCTCACAAAGTATTTGGCCTTGCAT
>DOWI01000357.1 GCA_003519645.1 Oscillospiraceae bacterium | reverse complement strand
GACATGACTTTTCCACCTCTGCCAGCCGCAGCATGGACGGAAGCATATCGCTAAACACCTTAACAGCGGCATCAAGGTCTCCCGACGTAAAAGCGTATCCATATGAATACATATCATTCCGGTCAGCCGAACTAAACTTGGTGTGAAACCGCGGAATAAGTACGCTCATAACATTTTCACGATCTATTTCCAGCTCCACATGCTGTTTGGGCTGCATCAAAGCAGTATCCAGTACCTCGCGCTGCATAAGTGAGCGGGCGATTGCCATGTGTGCATTTGCCTCGTAAACTGCTTGTTCTACTTTNNGTCTTGTTCTCTTTCACCAAATCAAGGAACCGACGCATTAGCTCATCCCGCTTGTCTTTAAGAAGGCGATGGCCGCGGCGTGCCGTTACAAGGCGTCGCTTAAGATTGGTCAGCTCCATGCGGGTAGGGTTTACATTGATTACGGCCACGCTTTATGTCACCTCAATCCTTAGGATAATACTGATCAAGAATATCTTCGCTAATACGCTTCAGCTCGCTGCGCGGAAGCATTTTCAGAAGCTGCCAGCCGATGTCCAGCGTTTCCTCAATACTGCGATTGGTCTGATAGCCCTGAGAAACATATTGCTTTTCAAACTCATCTGCAAAGGCGGCGTAAAGCTTGTCAATATCGGTCAAAGCAGCCTCACCCAATATAACCATCAGCTCTTTTGCATCCTTGCCTCGGGCATAGGCAGAAAATAGCTGATTCATGGTACCGGAATGATCCTCGCGTGTTTTTCCTTTGCCGATTCCTTTATCTTTAAGTCGGGAAAGAGAAGGCAGAACATCAATAGGGGGCAGAATGTTTTTACGTGTCAGCTCGCGGCTGAGGATGATCTGTCCTTCGGTAATATAACCGGTAAGATCGGGAATGGGATGGGTCTTGTCATCCTCCGGCATGGAGAGAATAGGGATCATGGTGATACTGCCGCTCTTGCCGTGCTGTCGCCCGGCTCTTTCATATAAACCGGCAAGGTCGGTGTACATATAACCCGGATAACCACGTCTGCCGGGAACCTCTTTACGTGCAGCCGATACTTCACGAAGGGCCTCTGCATAGTTTGTNNCGTCTGCCGGGAACCTCTTTGCGGGCTGCCGAAACCTCACGCAGGGCATCGGCGTAGTTTGTGATATCGGTTAGGATGACCAGAACGTGCATATCCCTTTCAAAAGCCAGAAATTCAGCCGCAGTCAGTGCCATTCTGGGCGTAGAAATACGTTCGATGGCAGGATGGTTTGCAAGGTTAATAAACAGAACCGTCCGGTCAATTGCTCCGGTCTCACGAAAGCTCTCGATAAAAAAGTTTGATTCCTCAAACGTGATGCCTATTGCCGCGAAAACAACGGCAAACTGCTCACCCTCACCGCGCACCTTTGCCTGGCGGGCAATCTGTGCTGCCAGCTGGGCATGAGGCAGACCGCTTGCCGAGAAAATGGGTAGCTTTTGTCCGCGGACAAGGGTGTTAAGACCGTCAATCGCCGAAATACCCGTTTGGATAAATTCTTGCGGGTAACTGCGTCCCGCTGGATTCATAGGGGTGCCGTTGATATCAAGCCTTTGTTCGGGAAGCAGCTCGGGACCATCGTCTATCGGGCGTCCTAGACCGTCGAAAACCCGTCCCAGCATATCCATGGATACCCCAAGCTCCATCTGCCTTCCGAGAAAGCGAACCTTGCTGTTGGAAAGGTTAATACCGGTCGAGCTTTCAAAAAGCTGCACAAGCGCATTGGAACCGTCCACTTCAAGAACGCGGCAACGGCGCTTCTCACCGTTTTTCAGCTCAATTTCGCCCAGTTCATTAAATTTAACATCCTCGACATCACGAACCAGCATAAGCGGTCCTGCGACCTCTTGGATGGTGCGATATTCCTTCGGCATTAATTTAACCATCCTTTCAAGTCCAATTGTTTGCCTGCAAAGGGAAATAGAACAGTCGTGAAACATTCATTCAAACTATTCCTCTTTAACAAGGCTTTGGCGAAGCTCTTCATCCATCTGTGAGAGAACGCGCTCATATTCTTCATCAATCGCATCCTCGGAGACATATTTAAAGCGACCGATACGCTCACGCACCGGCAGTCCGGCAAGCTTCTCGATATCGGCACCTGATTCCAGGGCTTGGTTTGACTTGTCAAAATATTTTAGGACAAGCTGCATCATGCGATACTGCTTATGCAAGGAGGTATAGGTGTCTACCTCATGGAAGGCGAGCTGGTGTAGAAAATCCTCGCGAACCGAGCGTGCCGCTTCCATTTTGAGACGGTCGGGTGCAGAAAGGGCATCCATACCCACAAGGCGCACAATTTCCTCAAGAGCGGCTTCATCCTGCAGCAGACGCATGATTTGCCCGCGCAGCGTCATCCAGTCGGGCGCAACATTCTTTTCATACCATCCCGCAAGCGAGTCGGTATAGAGGGAGTAGCTTGTCAGCCAGTTGATTGCAGGGAAGTGACGCTTATATGCGAGGGAGGCATCCAAGCCCCAGAAAACCTTGACAATACGAAGGGTTGCCTGTGAAACAGGTTCTGAAATGTCACCTCCGGGAGGTGATACAGCGCCGATTGCCGAAAGAGCGCCCTCACGACCGTCAGAGCCTAATGAAATAACACGTCCGGCGCGCTCATAGAACTGCGCCAGTCGGCTTCCGAGATAGGCGGGATAGCCTTCTTCACCCGGCATTTCTTCAAGTCGCCCGGACATTTCACGAAGCGCTTCCGCCCAGCGGGAGGTAGAGTCAGCCATCAAGGCGACCGAATAACCCATGTCACGGAAATATTCCGCAATGGTAATTCCGGTATATATTGATGCCTCACGCGCCGCAACCGGCATATCCGATGTATTGGCGATGAGAACTGTTCTTTCCATAAGAGATTGACCTGTGTGCGGATCAATAAGCTCAGGAAATTCGTTGAGAACATCAGTCATTTCATTTCCGCGCTCACCGCAGCCGATATAAACAACAATATCGGCATCTGCCCATTTTGCAAGCTGATGCTGGGTTACGGTTTTACCGCTGCCGAACGGCCCGGGAATGGCGGCGACACCGCCTTTGGCGATGGGGAAAAGACTGTCGATGACACGCTGACCAGTAATCAGCGGCATTGAGGGTGAAAGCTTTTTCGCATACGGACGGCCCTTACGAACCGGCCAACGCTGCATAAGGTTTAGGTCACGTTTGATTCCGTCATCAGTTGACAGGACAGCTACTGTTTCAATTACTGTGAAATCACCTTCGGCAATGTCGGATATAGTGCCAGACATGCCAACCGGTACCATAATTTTATGAAGCACAACCTCTGTTTCCCGTACCGTCCCGATTACGTCGCCCTCTGCCACCTTTGCACCTGATTNNCACTTTTTACTGTGATCAAGTGCAGCAACCTCAATACCCCGGTTGAGACGGTTGCCGGAAATCTCCATGATTTTCGCCAGCGGACGCTGAATACCATCGTATATCGTGCTGATTAGGCCCGGACCCAGTTCCACGCTTAAGGGAACCCCTGTTGATTCAACCGGCTCACCTGTTCCCAGACCGGCAGTTTCTTCATACACCTGTATGGAAGCACGATCACCGTGCATTTCAATGACCTCGCCAATCAAGCGCTGTTTGCTGACACGAACCACATCAAACATATTGGCATCACGCATCCCTGATGCAACAACCAGCGGTCCCGATACCTGGCCTATCGTTCCTTTAGCCATAAGCAGAACACCCCCAAAAGATCTGTTTTTCTGTTTCTGTTCAATCCCAGTCGGAAATTATATCGGAACCTACGGCGCGTTCCACCGACTTGGATACGCTCCTCATTCCCATTCCTGTATTGCCTGAAAGGCCGGGAATGGGTACAATAATCGGCACCGGACAATCTCTGAAAGCATCCAGTTCGTTTTCGAGCTGGATAGCAAGCTCCTCGGTAATATAGATTACCGCATATTCGCTCTCCGCCAGATTTCGAATGGTTTTTCCTGCCTGGGTAGGAGAATCAGCAGGGAAGATGTCAATGCCAACTGCGGCAAAGCCGTATATGCTGTCCCGGTCTCCGATGGCTGCAACTTTATACATACAGTTTGCGCATCCTTTCTCTTATTACGGCATCATCCATTCCATGGCGCTTGCCCGAAAGAAGAATCCGGATGTTGCGAAGTTCTGTCTCGCATGCGATATAGTAAGCGGCAAGAGGTTCAGGTCCTAGAAAGATGGATTTTGCTGTTTGAACGCGTTCCATCAGACCATCATCAAACCATTTTTCGAATGCTGATAGGGAAAACTCGCCGTTTTCGCCTTTGCCAAGGGTCTGGGCGGCGCCGTCATAAGGTGTGGAACCAAGATATTCTTGAATTGCTTCTTCCCCGGCAAGAGCGGCGGAAATCAGTGCTTCTTTATCGAGGGTGCGGCATTCGCAAAGTGCGGTATCCAGGAAATGTTCATTTTTATTGGTTCTGCATGCTCTGACAGCGGTCTTGACGTTTGCCGATACGCATAAAAGCTCGGAAGCATATTGAACCAGCTGGCTCTCCGAGTGGCTTCCCGAATCGCAAATGGCAGCAAGAGCTGCGCAATCAACCATGATATCGACATATTGGCCGTCATGGGTGCGCACAAACACATCATAGGCCTGTCTTGCTGCTTCACACATATTGGGATGAGGTAAGTTATCATACTGTTTGTCTGAAACCAAATTCATTATTTCTTCCGCATCATATAGACAGGGTCTAATCAAATAGCGATCGGGAGAAGTGTTTGTAAAACGGCATTTTAGTATTGCCTTTAGGTTGTGAAAGTCATTTTTCAGAATCAGGGCGTCAAGCAAACCGGGCAGGGGAGTGATCTCATTCAGGAGTGACCAGCTGTCTATCAGCCTTTTTTGAAGCCGGTCATCGTCATCGCCGGAATCTACCGAAAGCCAGCCGTGTTCCACAAGCTGGCGTCTGACATCTTTATAAGTGCGAGTGGATAAAAGCTGCTCAAGAAAATCAGTACTTAACAGCGTTTTTTCTTTGATACGCACTGTTGCCACAGCGTATGCATATTTTTCCTGTGTCAACGTCATCCCCCTTTTACCGTTTATAAAGGCAGCTGGAGCCTATCAAAGCCACCATTATAAGAACAGAATCCTGTTTATCTCATCCTTCAAGTCGTCCTGCATTGATTCTATCAGAGAATCAATGGTACAGTTTTGCTCAATATCACCGTAAACCAGAATAAACCCGCCCGGCTCAATCGCCGCAGTTTCCATTTTGAGCGATGCGCCTTTTTCATGAAGCATTTGGTTGAGTGATGTTTCAAAATCTGAGGGCAGACGAGCTTGGTCTTCCGGCGACAGACGAAAAACACCGCTGCCGCTTTTTGCATAACGCAGCGCAATCTTTTTAAAAGCCTCGGAATATTCGCCGTCGGGCAGTGATTTTATCTCGGCAGCCGCCTTGTCCATTACTTCGCGGATGATGGCGATCTTCTCGGCAAGGACGGCGCGGCTTTGTCCGTTCTGTGCGGTGGATTCCGCTTTTTGCAGAATGATTGCTGCCTGTTTTTCAGCCTTATTCAATATTTCTGAAGTAGCCGCACTCGCCTGTTGCCGTGCCTGCTCACGGATGGCATCTGCCTCCCGTTCAGCTAGGGTAATAATCTCATTACACTGTTTAACAGAGTCGTTTTGAATTTTTTCAAGAATTTTTTCAAGTCCTGCCACGGTCAGCCCTCCTTTCGGGTAATAAGCCATGAACAAAGATGTATCAGTAAGAGCCGCGCTTATATCTTGTTGATGTTCATGACCATTAGGAAAGAGATGATGAAGGAAAGCAGTGCATAGAATTCTACAAGGGTTGCCGAAATGATAGCCTTTGAAGACTGATTGGGACTTTTTGAAACGATGCTGACACCGGTGACTGCAACACGTGCCTGCGCAACGGCTGAAATCCAGCCTCCAATTGCAACCGGCAGAGAAGCCACAAGATACCCTACTCCCTGCGTAAAGGAAACGTCCTGTGCTGTACCCAGAATTCCGATACCGTTCAGTATCATAACCGCAACGACAAAGCCGTAAAGTCCCTGTGTTCCGGGCAGAAGCTGCAAAATAAGAAGCTTGGCGAATTTTGAAGGATCCTCGATTACAACAGCCGCCGATGCTTCACTCACCATGCCTACGCCCTTTGCAGAGCCTATACAGGCGAGAAGGGCAGCAAGCACCGCTCCCGCTATAGCAAGTAAAATACCCATCTGATTAAACATTTGTGTTTTCCTCCTTAAATTTATAATGCTTTGTATTAACTTTCAAGGGCGAATAAAGTCTTCCGCCGCCCTCATAAAACTTGCTGAAAAACTCCACATACTGCAGACGGTTGCAGTGAACATAAGCACCCAAGGCGTTAATGCTAAGATTGATTGCATGTCCGGCAATGAAGACAATGATAAAAAGGGGGATTCCTGTAATACCTTTGCCACCCATGGAACCGATTGTATTCACCACAGTTCCGATAATTCCGGTTACCAGTCCTAAAGCCATCAGGCGGCAATAGGACAGAATGTCGCTGAAATAGCCGGTGATTCCGTAAAGACTGCCCAAGCCGCCCAAGATCTTGCCGGGAATACTCGGCGACGAACGGCCTTGCGTCAAGAGCAGCCCTGCTGCACCTGTCACGGCAACAACAACACCGACCGTATCCAGAGAAGGAACCGATACCATTGAAGATGCCAGCACCATTACAATCCCGGCAAATACAACCCACCAAAACCCAATATCAAATATGGCACCCAGCCTGTCACCGTTACTCCACAGCATATAGAATTTGACACCCAGACCTACAACGATCTGTACAAACCCAAGCACAAAGCTGAGAATTAACAATTTCATTGGATCTGCCACCGGATCGAACCAGAGGGGAGACAGGCTGATTTCCTGTCCAAACAAACCGACTTTCAGAACAAAACTTCCGAACCAGCTGCCAAACAATGAGCCCCAGAACACTGTTGATAAGCCGCAAAGCATAAATTTCTGCATATTGCGTTTCATGTTCCCCTCGGGTTTTTTGAATTTCAATATCAATCCGCAGGCGAGTGCCATAAGAACACCGTAGCCGGCATCTGACAGCATTAATCCAAAAAACAAATAGTAGAAAAAAGACATGACGGGGTTGGGGTCTACGTCAGTTTTTGAAGGCATGTTATAGGATGATGTAATATCCTCAAGTGCAGCAGCGGGCATAGAGTTTTTAAATGCTACAGGAGGATCATCCTCTTCATCAGGCTCGGTAACAGTTACGTTCAATATGTACTTTTCATTGAGTTCCTGGGCAAGTGGATCGGCACTTTCTGCAGGAATATATCCTTTGATAATCATGGT
Source organism: Oscillospiraceae bacterium (assembly GCA_003519645.1). The sequence goes on along the minus strand of DOWI01000357.1, from coordinate 2,467 downwards.
TTGGCGGGTAATCGCAATATCCTGCAATGCTCTATATTTATCGGCACGCATTGACAAATAATCAAGCGCAAACAGAAGCTGCCGTCGCATATCTGCCCGGTTTTGGATGTGGGAGGTCAGGCGTTTGATTTCCTGTTCCAGCTCATCCGCTGTCCGCCTATATTCCTCAATTAAATCCGAAGGTGGTTTATCGGTCAGGATGAGTGGCTGTGCAAATCCTATTTTCCTCAATGCCTGCGTACAGAGCTGCTTATAGTCTTGATGACATAGAATAAAAATCCCGCTTTGCTCACGGAATGAAAAAACAATCTCTACCTCTGCAGGTATATCGGTATTCGGATCAGGTTTCAAGGACTCAAGTAGTTGCTCTCTGTCCCATTCGCCGGGCAGCGTTCCGATAAAGGCAGTAGTGAGCGCAGTCCCTTTAAATTTTGTGGCAACTTCAAGCGTGCGCCAAGATTCCAGTGATTCGGCGTATTGAATACGTGCTTTTAGATTGGCGCGGTTTTCAGATATTTTTTGGTGAATCCTTTGCAGCTCATATGCATTATGAATAATTTGATCGGCTTTTTCAGCCAGTTCGNNGTGTTCCTCAAATTCTTGAGTTGAAATCGGTGTTCGGGGCTCGAACGAGGTGAGCAACGACTTTTTCTCGGGAGCATATTCGTCCAGTATTGCAAGCGACTGCTGCACAGTGGTTGAATTTCGTTCAAAAAGCTGTATGCTTTGTGATGTATCGAATGTATCGATACCTTTTTGTTGTTCGGTATTTTCATATTGAGTTAAGTCGACAATACCACGGCGCTGCAGAAGTTCAACAACAGACTTGCCATCGGTTAGAAGTGCAATAATTTCAATATGTTTCATGCTCACCTTGGCCATTTACATCCCTCCACGGCCTGTATTTGACAATAGCAAATGTTATCCGATTACAGCTGATATAACCGAGTGCACTGCTTTGTCCAACTTATCACTTATCTCGGCACGGAGCTGCAAGCACTGCTCGCGTCCTTTGTGTTCTCCTTCTTGAATAATTGTTTTTGCTTGTTGTCCTGCCTGTGCAAGCATAGACTCAGCTTGGTTGTCGGCTTTAGATTTTTCTTTGGCAATAATTGCTGATGCGTCAAATCCTGCCTTTGTTCTAATAGAAGCCGCTTTTTGGTTAGCCTCCTGTTCAGCCTTCCGCGCAGTCTCTTCCGCTTCAAGTACTTTTTTGACATGTTCTGACACCATAAAAACGCCTCCTGTATTGTTACTATAACGCGAAAGGGCAGAAACACCCCTTAAGGGAGTTTACTGCCCATGCTTTATGATATATATAATAGCCGCTGTTGAAAGTGGCATGATATGGTTTTGAAATTTTCTCCGTGTAATTCTCCGTGTAATTTACGGCTGCCAATTTTAGCATATTTACAGTATCCTATTCGCTAAACTTTTTAACTTTCTATAGAAACTTTTCTATAGAAACTATTAATTGCATAAATTATATACTACATTATAGTAGCATGTTTATATTAGCATGTCAAGAATCATAAACCGTTAGGTTCTTTNNCGTGAAAAGTTACGCAAAAAGAGAAGGACAGGAAAGTTTAAGTTTCCCCACAGCAAGACAAATAGCGGCAACATATCCCTCAATGGTGCGGAATCCTCTTGCACGGCGTTTTGCAGATTGTATTATGCTGTTAATCCCCTCGGCGATTGCGTTTGTGAGTCGGTGAAAGAAATAGGAAAGAATTTGTTGCTTGTATTTTTCTAGCGTATTAGCAACTTGTTTCATCGGTTCCAATCGACTACGACGAAGCCAACTAATCAATTTGTTAAAGACTACTTTTCCATCCTCATTACTCTCACATCGGTACATTGTATCCAGACTTTGAACCATACGGAATGCCCTTCCTGTTTTAGGAAACTCTTTGCTGATTGCTTGTAGCTTTTCGCTTTGCTGCTCTGTCATTCGGGTTTCGGGAATCATTAAAAGCTTTTTTCCTGCGTCTCGTTTACGGCTACGCTGCTTTCCCTGCTCCTCACGCCTAACCTGATCCATCGCTTTCAGCATAAGCTGTTTGACATGGAATTTATCAATGGTTACGGTCGCTTTGGGAAAGCACAAATTCACTCCGCTCATATATGCTCCGGACATATCGCATGCAACCTGCCGGATCTTTTCGCAGTCGCCGCCCTTTTCTATTAATTGTAGAGAAAATGCTTCTACATTTCCCGAGCTCCGTCCCTCATCAGCATAAATTACTCGCCGAGCCACTGCATCACTGACAATAGTCACATAGCTTTGTCCCCGCTTAAATGATGTTTCGTCTATGCAAATTGCCCAAACATTGCTCAAATCATCTTCTTTGACCGCCTTAAACACCCAGTACCGCAAGATTCCGGTTGCCGATGTATGGCTGATTCGTAGCAGTTTGCGAGCATTTTCCACCGGCATAGATTTCATCAAAAGCATAGCATAGCT
>DOWI01000394.1 GCA_003519645.1 Oscillospiraceae bacterium | reverse complement strand
AGTATCAGACACAGTTCCAGAAATCCCAGACCAAATAAAGCGGGCGAAAGCCCGAAACGGCCCCGTGCGGAGAAAACTTTCCGCGCGGGGCCATTTTTTGGCTGAAAGAGCGGGCATACAAGGGCTCCATCTCATAGGGAAACAAACTGAATCCCCAGGGGCACTACCGGTACGGAACAAACGGAATAGCCGCAAGCTATCGTGTGATGGCTTGCGGCTATTCATATTATAGGCTGTCTAAAATCGTTTTTAATGCATAGGGTTTAGCATATTTTAAATGTGCATCACTTACAAAAATAGTGTTTTCTTCTATCGGCTTTGTCCACATAGCCGGATATACCACTACTTTCTTTTTACTATAGCGCCCCTCTGCCCAAACTGCTTCGTGATTAATATAGATGTGTATGCCGGAAATCTGGAGTATTCATTCCAAGGATTTCAAAAGATACTGTTGTTTTTCATATGGGATTGCAGATACTCTTGCTCCTGTTTCTCCCCAGTTCAATAAATCAAGTGCAGCCTTACGATCGAGAACGCTGTGGATGTATTGATTTCGATAGTGCTTTAGACACCTGTGGCAAGCACTGTCACAGGTACAGCTTTCGAGAAGTTCTCGAGTTTTGGTAAGTAGCTGTCGAATAGAGGATTCAATGCTAACAGCATAACCTGCACCACTTGAAAGGCTATCATACAAGTAGATATCAACGAAATCTCCATTGCGATTTTGTCGAACACGAAAACCAGTCACAAGCTCTGTAAATTCAATGTCCAATTCCTGACATGCTGCCAAGCGCAGGCCTTCCGCAAGAGACTGTCCAGCACGGTTAAGCCAAGAATTCCTGGTGGGATTAATATCGATCTGCTGTCGNNACAAAGCAAATTCCAGAACAAGCATATCTGTAACAAAGTCATATCCAAGATTCACATTGATTGTATCGCTATGCTTGCAACGTGTTTTGATGAATTTGGATCTATACGGACGCAAAACATCCTTAAGGACCGAGGGGTCATCTCCGGGCATTGCAGCACCGCAGTCGCAGCAGATTGTGAATCCCTTACCACTAACACCATTGTTAAGCATGATAATTCGCTGATTGGGACGAACAGCCATTCGGATGTTGGCACATCCATTAACCGCCGTAACATCATCTGCATCGGGTAGTGTGGAATATAGAGGTTGCTGAGTTGCTGAGTATTCCTCATTCAATTGCGCCGTTTCAATGGATGTGGCATTTCGTGGTGCGAATCCCCATGGGCGTAGCATTGGCAACATATTTGTCAATGCTTTATTGCCGCAGAAAGGACAAGTATCAGGGTTATCCTCTTCTAAGCCAAACCAACCACACTGACTGCAGGTACGAATGCTTTTCCGATAACTTGCATCCTGAATAAATGCTTTGGCTGGAGATGCAGCAGTTTTTTCGCTCCGCTCTCCTCCAGGATAATACAAACCACCAATCTGGTAGGTCGTCTTATCAACAACAATCGCTCTGCCAGGCGCATATTCACCAATGGCAACATCTAATCCTCGTTCAACCTGATATTTTACCTTCCCACTTATATCGGAAATATATGTGCTAACAACATTTTTGGGGAAAGAATAGGTAGGGATAACACCCTCTTCATAAAGCGCATCCAAAAGCGATTTTTTCCCAGAATCACTGCTATCATCTGTTTCAAACAATTCAGGATGATCATCTCGTTTTTGCTTCAGCGCCGACAGAGATTTTTTAAGTTCACCTTTGTAGCTATCTAATGCACCTTTGGATCTAACGGGTACAAGAATATCATCGTTGCTAATTTCAAAGATTGCCAAAAAGCTGCTGAAAGGCTGTAGGTGTTCATCCAGAAATTCAATGGCAGGGATAGCATCCAAACTGTTAGATTTCTCTCTCAGATAGGTTTGAAGTGCAACCATACCAAGATGTCGCTGAGTAATTTTCTCACTGCTGATATCAATCCACGGTCTTCTGGGATCGCCTCTGAACATTGGCACTGGGTTGGAAAAGTACAAGGAATCATGGGGTCCATCCTCGCAAAAAGTAACAATCGTAGACAGACTTGAACCGCGACGGCCAGCACGACCAGCACGCTGCTGATAATTCTCACGCATAGGAGGAATATTCNNGGCAAACCGACAGCAACCAACGATCCGATATCGATACCTACTTCCATTGTAGTCGTGCTGCTTAGAATATCGACAGGCGCTTCGCCGTTCTGCAAAAAATCCTGGAATCGAAGTTCATACTGCTCTGTTCTGGACCAGAGTTCATCCCGCTGATCTTTATGGGAAAGTTGTGCAGTATGTTCTTCGGTATCAATTACACGAATGGTGTCACCTTGAAGCGCATCCTCAATGGGCTTACGCCAAAAATCCAATGCATCAATTTCTTCCGTTGTCATGGGATGAATCTTTTCGCACTGACAACTTGGGCATTTCCCCTTCAGTAAATACGGCGTGAGCTCTGAACAGCGTTCACAACGGAACCACGTGTGTTCTAAATCAAAGCGCGGTTTTATACGAGAAAGGTCAATATAATACTTTCCGTTGGAAGACGAACCTTCATCCATAAATGTTTCCCGCAAAATTTGGCTCCACTTTGCAGCAACAGAATCATTATCGCTCCATCCCATTATTTCGCGGATATCGGTAGAAAACTTTTTGTTCTTATCAATGCCATATCCCACATAGTTTGGACGCACTTTTTCACGAATCACATCCGGGATGGTATGTCCAAGGATCACCGAAGTATCACAAGTTGAGAGAATCCATGCGTTAAAGAATTCCATGAATTCTTCCTCACTTACTTCGATGCCTGCTTCCTCTAACGCATCAAGTGCATCCCATTTTGCGGCATCCGTAGGCTCTATCCAACTGAGGGCTGAATCAACCAGCGTATTATATCCCCCACAGTAAAAGCGAATGAGCTGTTCCTTCATTTGGGTAGGCGCATTATCAATGGTGAAGCGAGGAGTGTACTGTTGCCCACGTTTCTTTGCACGTGTGTAATTCTTCAGTGCCTGTGTTCCATGCTCAATTAACCGTTCTTGTTGTTTTTCTGTCTCGCTATCATGGAAAATTTGAACATGATGCTCCACAGCTACCATTGCAAAGTAGTCATAGAAATAGTTCATGGACTGCTCTGCAACTTCGTGTTCCATTCGATCAATGGCAAGCACCGCAAGCTGTCGGGCCGCAGTCATATCAGATGCGTCAGACANNACATATCTCTTGCCAGCTTAGCTGCACGTTGGCGGCTATCTGAGAAAAGCAGAACTTTCCGCCCCTCGTTTGGAAGTCGATCAGGATCGCCTGTTTTCCCTGGAACCGCAGGTTGAGCTTGGAATTGCGCTTTAATCAGATTGAAGAAGGACTGGTTGCCTCTTGTATTAAAAGAGGTCAGTTGCATCTTAGATAGTTCATGCCGACAATGCGGACAGGTGGAAAATGTCAGAATGTCCGGTCGGGCCTTTGCTGTGAAGCCGCTATAATACAGCTTTCTGATGCCCTGCTTTCCATCCAAGGAATCATCAGAAAAGTCGATGAAGCCGCTTTGAACATCCAAATAGCAAGGCGAAATTTTATTCTGTCCTTGACGTTCCGGCAATCGATAATCTGCGGACGGAATGAAAAGATGTATTTCTTTAACCTCATTTTCATTTATCATACCAGGTTGGTGCCAGAGGTATGTACGTCTTCTGGCTTCAAAATCTTGCTTCAGCACAAAACCTCTGAAGAAAATACTACCGCACCGGCGATCATTGTATAACTCATAAATTGTGCTTCCGCATTCTTTGCAAGTAAGATTACCATCCGAAAAATAGACCTCACCCAATGTTAATCCATTTTCCGTGTGCGAATGAGGACATTCTGGATTAGTACAAGCGTAAACGCCCTTGATTCCACGAAAAAGCATATGCATTCTTGCTGGAAACAAAACGCTTCCACTTTCGCTTCGCGCCAAAGGTGCGATTGAAAGCATAACACTGACAGCGTGCAGGGCATCTTCTAAACNNAACTGTTATCAGGAAAGATAGACTCCGCTAATTCTTGTAAAGAGACTGCTGTTCCGCGGCAAAGTTTGAACATTTGGCAGAATGGTACATAGTCTACCAAATGGTCGTATAGCCATTGGTATGCATCTTCAGAAGAAACGAATGGAGCAGGACTATTGGCAATACCTGTCCAAAATCCATTGAGTGCCATAAGGCGTTCCGGATCATCGCCCTCAAACGCATCCGGAATAGATTCTTTAAATTTACTGAAGGGAATATGAACTGCACTTCTGCTGCCTATTTCCTCTCGTTCGCCAGTGAGATAACAGAACGGATGCATGTCGTCAGATGCAGTCAATTCATTTGCAAATGTCCTGACGGCCTTCCTGTCATTCTCGTCATTGTTGGGCATACTTGCAGTAGTCAATATAAATTGAACTCTACTGCGATTAATGCCCAAACGGTGGAATAAACGCCGGATGAGCAATGATACCTCGC
>DOWI01000265.1:2550-2720 GCA_003519645.1 Oscillospiraceae bacterium | reverse complement strand
GCTTCAATGACGGCTTGTGCCATTATGGGAAAACGCTGCTGGTCTTTTTTACCGTATTTCCGTATGATTTGCAAATATTGTTCTTCTCGGTGTTGGTACTGTGCTTTGTCTATTCTGTTGGAAATAGCTGATGCAAACATATAGCAAAAATCACTCCAGACCTGCCAATC
>DOWI01000265.1:0-2523 GCA_003519645.1 Oscillospiraceae bacterium | reverse complement strand
GACATGTCGTAATCGGCCATATCGCCCATATCTTTAATTCCACGGTTATGTAGCCTATTTAAAATTCCCCTGACATAAGCAAGATTTTTTTGTCCTATTTCCGCAGCGCGTTCAAATGCAAATTCAACTAAATCAGGGTCATTCATTTTTAGCAACTGCAAACAATGTTTTGNNCTGGAGTAAGTAATTTTCCTGTTTCGTCGCGCGCGAATGCGCCATCATCAACATCATCATTATTAGTTTGGTTTGGTTTCGTTTGGTTTGGTTTATTATTGTTCGGGGTTTGTGTCGGGGTTTGCATCGGTACTTGTGTCGGGGTTTGCGTCGGGGTTTGTGTCTGTAATCCCGACGCAAACGATATTATATGATATAAAGTTGACTGGTTTCCTTTTCGCTCTCGGTAGGCAATTCGGCCTTTTTGTTTCAATTGATTTCGGGCGGTATAGATGGCATCTTTTCCTATACCCGTTTTAGATCTAAGCGTCGATATAGCCACGGAGAAATCCCTTGGCCATCGCGCTTTATTATCAATTGACATTAAAGCGTGCCATAAGGCAATCGCCGATGGACTCATAGAATTTGATTCCAGCCAATCATAGAACGCATTAATCTCTGCGATATAGTTCAGGTCTATTCCTCCCTTCAGCCAATCTAATAAAGCTGTATTCGGGCGGAGAGCGGATAAATTGCTGAATCATTTTCCCGCCTCATTCCATCAAAACATGACTGCCAGTATCGTCTTTAATAATGTCAATGCTCTGAGGGAACCGTGCTTTCATCTCAGGATCATGGGTTATTGCCATTACCTTCAGGCCGCTGTACCGGTGTTGTATGGTTTCCAGCGCATCGCAGTAAGCCTGTATTCCGTCTTCATCTAAAAATGGTGGCTCATCTATAAATAACATTCCGAGTTGGATACCGGCCTGACTGCTCTTTATTTCGGCCAGTGAAAGGATTGCCGAGAGTGAAGCTTTGACTTTTTCCCCTCCGGATTTTGATAAATAAGGCAGACTATCCTTGCCGTATTCATTGATGATAATATCCAGCGTCGGTACTTCCTTCCGACTATTAGACTTCAGTATCTTATCTGTGATAAATTCCATTCCCATTTTTCCGCCCGTCATTTGGCCGAGAATTGTGTTGGCCGTCGTGGTAAGCAACGGGAGCATAGAGCGAATAATATTATGCGGGATTCCGTCCTTTGAAAATGCAGCTTTGAGAGTTTCATAAATGGCAGCGGCATGGGATAATTCATGAACCGACTGCATTAATACACTGGTTTGCTTTTTTGCTGAAATACAGTCTTTCAATTTTTGTTGAGCTGCCCCCAATTGGATGGTTAAATCGTACATTGAAGACTGTATAGCGGTAAGTTTCGTATCAATATCGGTAAGTTGCTTATTTAGGGATTTGCTCCCTTCAGCCGCCGATTTTTCCTTTTCGTAATCGGAGTTCTTATCATTAATATCACGCTCATATTCCTCCACAAGATTGTGTAACTCTGTAATCTGCTTTTCAGCAGTGGCTGCGGCGCCTTGCGCAGCGGGAAGCTGCTTCTCCTTTTCAATCCACACTTTATTGGCTGCCAGCTCTGAAAGCAGCTTTTTATAGTCATCCGCTGCAGTCTCGTGTCTGTCCACCTCAGATGCAACCTTAACGGCATCAATTTGAAGTTTAGACATCTTTTGGTTGAGGCTGGAAACTGATTCATCAATTTCCTGCAACTGGCCTTGTGCAGCTTTGAGCTTTTCTCTTGTGGCATCCAGATTTTTATATTTCTCAACCTGCGGTAACAAAGTAGCCATAGAAGATTTGATATTATCGGAAGCAAGTGGATCATAAGAAAGGCGTGTAAGCTCCGATTCAAGCGCTTTTAAATTGTTTTGCAGTTTCTTTAGCTTTGCGAAAGATTCATTTTTCCATCGAGTACAAGCTTCTGTATAGGGTTGTACCCTGGCCGCTGCATTTTTCGCATCCGCTAAAAACCGGCAATCACCTCCGCCTGATATAGGACACTCGCTATCCTGCAGTAATTCCGCTTTCTGCTGATATGCCCTTAATGTCGTAACTCGTTCTGAAACTTCAGCGTTATAAGCTGCTCGTGCGTCCCCAAGTTCCTTCTGAATCTTACTAATTGAATTAGAGAGCGCAATATACTTTTGGGAGCGCTTTTGAATGTCTTCGAGATCACTACTGTACTGTTCGTATTGTTTTGCCGCGTCTTCGAGGGCCGATACATTAGAAAGAATTGTGGAGCAGCCATCAACGTCCATATTTGTGGCCTGTCGGCGAATCTGAGCTTTCCTTATATCAAGTTTTAGAGTTTCTATTTCACCGTTGATCCGGTCTAAATTGTTAACATTGTTGGTATACATTGCGTTTTCAGTAATAAGGGATTTTTCCTGTTCGAGTAAATTGTTATATTTACACACGCCGGTGGCAATCGCGTCAGACTGAGCAATCAGCGGAGTAACCTCTGAAATAATTGCTTTCTGTTCTCTTATCAACTCTTCTGTAGCGGAC
>DOWI01000277.1:5478-9985 GCA_003519645.1 Oscillospiraceae bacterium | reverse complement strand
GTATTATTCCTTCATACGCATCCACTAACAGAACATGATGCCCTGCCTGTCTTAACGCATTTGCAACCAAACAACCAGACGATAGCGAAACATCCCTTTCTGGGCTCAAACCACCGGCAATTACTGCTATTTTCATAATCCTCACTCCACCCATCTAAATAACTAAACTAAAATTTATGTTATCTCCTATAAAAGCAATTACCATAAAACTGCTTCATTATAAATATGCAAACATATATCTAATTATAAATCAAAATCTTTCAATTTCAACTGAAAGAATATTTTTTTGGCTTTTTGAGATATGGCACCGACATGCTGAGGTTTGATATCACACTGCTGCCGGTAGCCTGCTGTGCAAGCAAGCGTCCACAATATTAAGACCAAAAAAAATGGATGCCATGATCATTAAAGAATGATATACTATAAAATAAAGCGGTAACAATTATGTACTATGATACATGAACGAATTCACGTCATCTTGGTTGCTTGAAAAGTGTGTTTTAGAGTATAGACAATAACATCAAAGAAGTGCTAATCAAGATGAATTTTTAATTTAACAAAATAAAGGCTTGTATCCGGGGGGATGGTTATGCTGAGAAAAGATAGGCTATACGAAGTAAGACCAGTTAATGATTTAAAGGACATGCTGTCGCAAAGTGTTTCTTTGTTTGGTAACTATGCGGCGTTCAGACAAAAAGGGCTCGATGGACAAATCAACGAAATCACTTATAAAGAATTCTGCGCTGATATATCTGCATTTGGCACTGCTCTCCTTGATCTTGGATTTAGCAACAAAAAAATTGCGGTTATAGGTGAAAATCGGTATGAATGGTGTGTTACTTATCTATCCGTTGTTAACGGCGTTGGTACTATTGTACCATTAGATAGAGAGCTCCCCGTTGATGATTTGCAATATCTGTTAGAACAATCCGAGGCCTCTGCAGTAATATTTTCAGAAAAGAGTCTTGAGCAGGTAGATTCTGTTTTGGGAAAACTTCCGTCGGTAAAATCTTGGATCTGCATGGATAAAATTGAAGATGAGCGTTTTCTCTATTACACAGTTCTTCTGGACAATGGGCGTAAAGCCATTAATGCTGGTTCAGATGAATATGAAAAAACCGTTATTAACCCAGATGATCCATTAATTTTGTTATTCACATCCGGCACCACCGGCTTTGCCAAGGGCGTAATGCTCTCTCATAGAAATATTTGCTCAGTTATCACGGGTGTCTCTGCGACAGTGAGTGTTAAGCCAACAGATTCCGTTCTATCAATACTACCACTCCATCACACTTATGAGTGTACCTTAGGCTTTCTAACAATTATTTACAATGGTGCTTCCATTGCTTTTAGTGAAGGTTTGAAATACATATCCAAAAACCTTAATGAATACAAGCCAACTTTTTTAGTGACCGTACCGCTTCTTCTGGAAAACGTTTATAAAAAAGTTTGGAACCAAGCCAAGAAGCAAAAGGGGTTGAAGCGAAAACTTATAATTGGACAGCTGGTCAGCAGTTTTTTATATAATGTGCTTGGAATTGATATTAGACGTAAGCTATTTAAGCAAATACATGATAATGTCGGCGGAAATCTTAGTACATTCATTACCGGAGCTGCTGCAATTGACCCAAAGATTTCAAAAGGCTTTCGTAAATGGGGTTTTTCAGTGCTTCAGGGTTATGGATTAACTGAATGCGCCCCACTGGTAACAGGAAATCGCGATAATTGGTGTCGTGATGGTTCTGCCGGCATAGCAATCCCAGGGGTTGAGATTAAAATTAATAACCCTGATCGAAAAGGAATAGGTGAAATTTTTGTAAAGGGCAGTAATGTTATGCTTGGCTATTTCAATAATCTGAAGGAAACCAATAATGTGCTTGTAAACGGATGGTTTCACACCGGTGACTTAGGACGAATTACCAGAGAAGGATTCTTATATATAACCGGTCGATGTAAAAATGTTATAGTCACAAAAAACGGAAAAAATATATTCCCGGAAGAATTGGAATCATATATTAAAAACAGCCCATATGTGGCTGAATGTGTTGTATATGGCGAGCTTGACGAAAACACAGGCGAAACCCGTGTAATGGCTAATATTTTTCCAAACCTCGAAGCTATAAAAGAAACTCTTAAAAATGTTGCTAATAGCATAAACACCGAGGATATCCATAACCTTCTACAGGAAGTAATAAAAAATGTAAATCGGAGAATTCCTTTATATAAGCACATACGAGATATTATTATTAGGGAAAGCGAATTTGAAAAAACAACCAGCAGAAAAATAAAGAGATATGCGCAGCAATTACCATCATCGGAATAGGTGCTGCTTCATGCGTTGAGCACCAAAACAAACAACGGGAGCCAACATTTTTGGGGCTCCCGCTTATTACTTACTGACTACTATTTATTTTTTCTTATCCCATCGGAATCGACTTCATAACCATCAATTATAGTGCTTCTGGCGAGGGTTCCGTCAGTGTTGAAATAATACCACTTACCGTTTATCTGCAACCACTTTCCGAACATCATCAGACCCTCCTTGGTGAAGTAATAGGTCTTTTTGGCGCTACCGCTGCCAATGTCCCCAAATCCCACAAGCATTTTGTTACCGGAATAATAACGCCAGTTATCCCCGTAATTGACCCAGCCGGTTTTTAGGGTTCCATCAGTGTTGAAGAAATACTCCACGCCGTCAATGGTCTGTGTGCCGACAAGAGCCTTTCCATCCATATAATAAAGCCACAGTCCGGCGTCATTGAGTGCCCAGCCCTGTGCGGTGGCGGGGTCAATTGTCAGCTTAATGTAGCGGTGGAGCATTGAGGATACTTCTGCACGTGTAGCACCAGCTTTAGGGGTAAAAATATTGTTCGTGTCACCTATCATGATGCCTGACTGCTGCATGGCTATAACTGCTGTTTCGTATGCACTTCCGATGTGATCAGCATCTCCGTATCTGGTGGTCTCACGAATTACGGGTAAGCTGTAACCGGTTTCCTTAGCATAGTTTGTGAAGATAACCGCAATTTCTTCACGGGTAATTGCCCGATCAGGAGCAAACTGCTGATTGCCGATGCCCTGCACAATACCTTTCTTGTATGCCCACTCAATATAGGGAGTATAGTACTTTTTCACCGCTACATCGGTAAAGCTACATGTTGTATACGCTTTAGAGTCCACACCACTCAATCTGCCGAGGACTGTTAGCAGCATTCCCCGTGTCATGGGAATATTCGGATCAAAGCTGGCTTCCGATGTACCAATGAGAAGGCCTCTACCTACTACATAATCAATGGATTTCTTTCCCCAATGGGTTCCAATGTCGGTAAACTTGGCACTTGGAGCTATATAACCCACACCATACACTGAAAAATGATTGGTTGGGATGAGCAGGCTTCTGCTACTTGGGTCATAGGCAGAGCTGGGAATGCGAATAGCATTGCCATTTGCATCCAGATACACGCCGAATAGATAGCACACTGCCTCATTTTCGTCAGGTGAGTAAGGGATTGAAAGTGTGACCGTTCCACTACCAAGTCCTGTGATAACAACTGGTCTGCCGTCCTTGACATAGCTGATGGTTATACTATATACCAGCCTGTTCCCGAGTAATGCTTTTGCTTCTTCCGAAAGTTTTGTCGCAGGGGCACTAGCGATGGTGATGCTGATATTGCCGCTACTTTGCTTCTGGATTTCCTTGAGGGCGTTTAAGTCAAGGTCAAGGGATACAGGTACCCCATTTAATTCAAAGCTTGTGACCTCTGCGCTCACAAGACTGTTCAGAGAGCTTTGGGTCAGGATCGTTGTCAGGGAGGTTGCTCCCTGCGGCATGGTGATATTCAATCCTACAGAAATGCCGTTTACGGTTTTACCCTGCCCTTCTTCGTCAGCCTGTGCCTTGGCAATGGCGTCGTTGATGACCTTATCCGGAATGGCTGCGCTGGTCGCACCGTTTGCACCGGCTGTTGCGGTGACAAGAGCCACCACCGTTACCGGTTGATGGGGNNGGTGGATTCATCTCCGGGTTTGCTTGCCGACACAAACACGCTGTTCGTTATGGGGAGTATATTGTTCATACTATCCTTGTCGGGTATTTCATTATTTGATGAATCATGAACTTTGACTATGAAGTACAGTGACTGTGGTAAATCCTTACCATTGGCAAATGAAAAATCAACTAGGACCGATGTACCCAATGTCTCGCTTTCAAACTCAACTCCGTCAATCTTCTCCTCGGTAACCGGAACAATGCCAAAGGTATCCTGATAGATTCCAGCAGTGATAGTTNNATTTGATATGAGGGCTTTAATATTATAATCATTGTTTTCCTGAGTGAACAACAGGATTTCTGCGGCCATATCAGCCTGACATGTACTGATTGAATCAGTGACAGTGGATTCACTCCCGTCTCTAAACACGGCGGTCACAGTGTAATCAATGCTATCCGGCAAATCTCGGGTGGGTATGAATGGGGCTGTGACTGAGATTTCGTCGTTTGGCAGGACAC
>DOWI01000277.1:0-5452 GCA_003519645.1 Oscillospiraceae bacterium | reverse complement strand
ATAAGGCCGGAGATATCATTCATGACAGAATCGATTTCAATTGTGTTTTCAAACTGTGCCTGTGCTTCATCTAAATACACACTTCCATCCGATTCCCCAAATACAGTCAGGACTTTAATTTCGTTTCCTTTGATATATGCGTCATATGAAAAGACGAACACACCGGTTTGAGCCTCACCTCCTGTGGTAAAGGGAATCTTGATGGAGGTCGCTGTAATAGGGGCAGTAATCAATATAGCATTATCACCCTCTGCCGCTGACATCCGTGAAGCATAAATCTTCGCTTCCGAGTTATCGTCTTTGCTATAGCCAGACCATACCAGTACAGAGGCCTCCACCCCATCTCCTGACCAGTCGCGGAATAGTCTGAAATTTTCTCCTATACCTGCATGTACGCCTGAGAATGAAGTATTCATGACGAATCCATCAGCACTCAGCTCATACGGAGTTAAAACCATACTTTTTGCGTTGTAGCAGGCCAGCGTGTAAGTTTTACCGTTATAGATCATGCTTGTTTTAATAGCTGCCGGAAGGCTGTTGTTAATCACAGTTACCCCTCCGTCTCTTGAGATTCTAAGAATTACAATTTTACCGCTATCCATGACCGCAGTTACCAGAGCACTACCGTCATCTGCCATTGCGACAGAGTACTCAGNNATATAGCTGGGCAGGTTCACTCCATGAGAAGCCATTATACTGTACAACCATAAGCCTGCTTTCGGAAAACTCGATAACAGGCAGCCCTTTATCAATACGATAGTTTTCCAACCCCCCCTGCGTCCAAACCACTACACTGTTGCTGCCGTTCGTAGCAACCTTGGGTGTTCTATCCATGATTTCATTGTTAGTCAGCGTCTTAATGTCCCAATTTGTGCCGTTAAAAAGGGCTACCCTAATTTCAGTCATTCCCACCGCATACTTGAGCTTCTCGCCCGTGTCGAGAGTTTCCATATCTTTGGCGTTAAAATTATCCCTGTAGCTTCCCCATGCTGCAACGGTATTCCCGCCATTATCTGAGGCGATGTCAAGACCGAAAGCCGACTCCCCAATGGTTTCTATGATTGAGCCGTCTATACCGGAGGTTATTATCTTGTCGTCAGAGTTCCTATAAACGATACCGGTGCCGCTCTTATAATACCGCGTTGCAGCATTCATTACCCCTGCGTTTCACTTCAAAGGTAAAAGGATTGGAAGGATTCTCTTGAGGAAAAGCATAATCGACTTTGATTTCGTCAAATAGAGCAGCTACATCCTCATCGAAGGAAACCTTTACACCCTCAACTTTTACGTCACGGGTATTATTCTTTACCTGGGCATCACCCACTCGCATCACTCTTTGTTCCTCATGGATGAACTTCTGACTCTTCAGAATATCAGTTATCTTCTTCACATACTCCGCGGTTCCCTGATCAGCCATCTGCCCCCAGCCCATAGGATACTTGTCGGAGGTTCCATCTTTAAACACAATATTAAGGTTGATTTGCGTTACAAGCCCTGGCGTCATCTGTGCTGTTGTAGGCTTAAACTGCAAGGTTGTGTATTTGTTCGGCGTAAACCCTGCCCAGTGTGTTTCGGCAATGACGGTAGCAGGAGAAACGACATTAAAATCCGGCATCCAGTGGCTTACATTTCCGCTGCCATCGCTGACAGGTTGGAAGTTCGTCATATCTAACGCTGCACTTTTGATTGCACGAGCACCTGTTGCAAGATACACTTCTATAATATCCCCAGGAAGAAAATTTGCGACAATCCTAGATGATATGGGGAGATTTCGTGACAACCCATTCGAGTCGGTTACGGTTAATTTTTGGAGATAGCTCGATAAAGTGATAGCATAGGTATTGGCTTTTCCATATCTTAAGCTTTCCTCAAGGGTATTTAAATCATAGTATTCAAGCTGTGTCCTGGTGCCTGTAGCAACAGAGTATTCAAGCTCAACCAAGAGCCGCGAACCTGGGTTTTCGTATAAAGCCCGGAAAGGAATTTGAAAAGCTCCGCTGTTTGATGAGGGAAATATCTCACCCTTTGTGCTGGTGATGATTTTTCCTTCGGTGTCTATGGCACAGTATCTGATCATGGTGGGTATAATGTTACCCTCATGACTAAAGGATGCCATAGGCTCGGACATGACAACTGTTGTGGCGGTAAAAGTCTGAGTTGAATGACCGGTGATGTGGCGATGGTTTGTTGAAAGGGATGAAACCACCATATATGACTGATCATACTCCCGCTCCCAGCTTCTGTAGTTTTTGCTTAAGCTTTTCGGAGCTAGCACGGAGGCAAACCTGTAACTGCCCGTGTCACACTCTTGTGAAATCCATACATCGCTCTTTATTCCGCTGGGATCATAGAGGATTACATATCCGTTATAGGGGGTCACGTTTTTTTCCACAGTCCGGTCAGCCCCGTTTTTATAGCTGATGCTGACAGGCTGCAAGCTCTGTAAGTTTACTAGCCGGAAAGCATAGACCTTCCCTGAAAGATCGTCCTCAACAAAGGTGAATTCCTTAGTGGTGGAAACATTTTCCCAGGAGAGCTTTACCTTCTTTCCTATGTCTTCACTAGACAGATAAAGGGAAATATCCTGATAGCCGGTCACAAGACCCGATGCCCCAGTCGCTTCCATTTTACCCCATTCACCGGGAACTACCACCTTCAATGTTTTGGTTTGTATCATTCTGTTGAGATACTCATAAACCGCACGGCTGTCATAATCGGATCCTTTCGAAAGTTCAGCGATTTTGCTCTCCCTGATACCGTAAAACACATTAGGCTCATCTGATGATTCAGGGTTTATTATTGTTCCGTCAAGTCCGTCACAGAATTCCACGCTCATCCGGGCTGTAGATTGATCGACGACGTTGATTCTCTTTGAAATTGCTTGCGGTTTTTCACCTCTATTATTGGCATAGACTGTAATCATTCTGAACTCAGACACGTATCCCTGCACCGCCGGGGTGAAGACAACACTTCCGGTCAAGGTAATGAGGCCGGTTGCCGGGTCGGATTCTTCGCTCTGGTTTGTCAGTCCGCCTTCCTCTTGGACTCCTCCGCCGATTATTTCATACCTAGATGAGTATCCGGGCAAAAGGTTCTTGATGCGGAAATTAAAAGTCGCTATTTCCCCCACTAGGGCGTTTGAGGTTTCCGTAAGACATTCCAGCGTCACCGGCGGAGGAGTGATATACACATTGGCCGTGGCATAAACAGATTCCGCCACCCCTGTCGTTGCAGTCATGGTAATGGTATACGCCGGTATAAACTCACCACTTACATAAGGTGACACTATTTTTGGTGTGACATCATCGAATACTAGACTCACCGCTGAAATGTTATTTTCTCTTGTGGAATTCCCTGATTTTACTATATCACGTTCAGCATTGCCTATTTCATAGGTCAACACCGGAGTCTTCCATTGATGCCCAAAATTATCGAAATTGTCGTTGAACAGGGCTGTTACAGCTGTGGTGGTATCGCTTTTACCTACCAATATGTTGCTGGTAGAAAGGCGTGGAGCTCCCGCAAAAAACGTGTAGGTCTTGACTAATACCNNAATGGTCACTTTACCCTCTTCATAGAATACAAGCTTGCCGCCTATTACACTGGCTTTGTCAGGATTGCTGGACTCCCAGGTATAACCGCTAAACGTAGCGTTTTCCGGAAGTATTCTTATAGTGAGGGGATACTCCGTATTTACTTCAATATTGGAAGTGGGTATGTCAGTAACGGTAATACTTTCTATTGGTATGAAGTCAGCTGCTTCAGCCGATATTTCGATGATTTTGAAAGCGCTGAAGAGAGCTCTGTAGCTGGTTTCTTCGCCATAAGACCTGTAGAGTTCCACGGCAATGCGAAAAGCACTGTCACTATTGTTCTCAGGGGCAGTGAAGGTGACCTCTATGCTCTTAGTAGCTGAATTCCAACTGATTGAGTTTTTCGGGATAAAGCTCTGTCCCCCGTCATATGACAAACCGATTACCTCTCTCCACCAATCGTCGAATTGGGTTTCAAAGCCTATATCATCAGCATTTTGCACCGGTACGGATACCTTGATGCTTTCAAGTCCTTTATACACTTCCTTGTCGGTGGTCACAGGACCGAACGCGGGTTCTCCATTGTAGGAGAATGTGTACTCTGAGACAATGATTTTGGTATCGGCATAGTCGGCACTGTACAGGAAGTCTTTTACGCTGCCGTTTGCCGCATCCTTTATGCCGGTGATGCTGACAACTTCCCATTCCTCACTGATTGGATCATTGGGGGGTATTACAAAGCTCGCATCGCCCAGGATCGTTCCGACGGCTTCAACAGGCTTGAGTTCCCGTGTTTCGGTGCCTCTTCTCAGATTCATGGTCAAATTGTCCGTAATCTCACAAAATCCTCTATCAGTATAGTTAAAGCTATTTTTCCTATCTTTAAAGCATACGTTGATGATCCTGCTATTTCCCAGTTGCGTAGAATTGATTCCCGAAACTTTGGCCTGAACAATAAGCGGCAGGTCAGACTTATCCTCCTCAATGTCATTCTTTGCAGTTTCCAGCCGAATCACCGGGGTGGTCATCGTGGTTCTGTCAAAATCGCTGAAGAAAATGTAGGAGCTGAGCGTACCGCTGCTTCTGCTATTGTCGCCAAAGCTATACTCTTCTCCAATGTATATTGTTTTACTTATCACATTCGGCTGGAATTCGATATATCCGAGAGAATCTCCGCCGTTTTCGGCATCAAATATCTGGAAGCCTATATCATTGCTGCCGGAGTATGACTCAACCCTTGCAGTAACAGGATATCCAGCCTCTCCCCCCTTAGGCCGGGTGATAGTAATGGGAAAGCGCTTGCCCTCTGTTAAAAATTCTTTAAATGTATCGTAGTCCCCTAGATTGAAAACCAGCACACCATCCTTTAGCTCACCGCCTTCTATTTGAAGAACGTCGCCAGGTATAGGAAGGGTGATAGCAGAGCCGGTGGTGGCAGTTGCCGCCTGCGTGCTTTGCAGATTCAGCTCATACCCTGATGTACCGGTTTCCACTGTCTGTGCAGTCGCCTCATTATCCAGTCCCGCAAGAACCGTCACAGGCAGCATAGTCAATGACATGCACAGCACCATAAACAAGCTACCAATTTGTTTCATTTTGTTTATTACCTCCTTATTTCTGATTGTTTTGTGATGACAGCCATCTGAGTATTTCTTTCAGCGAAATCCTGGAGCCGTCTGGCCAGAAGATGCTCTGACCGTCGGTGCTAGGGCGGGGCAATACCTCCAAATCTCTGAGGCTGCCGTATCTATGATTTTCCTCAGGCAGACACCGGGTATCAAAAAGTATTAGGTGTCCATTACTCAGCTCGATGTCCAGCGTTTGTCCGTCTACAATGTCCACCCGTGTTATTTGCAGCATAAAATCACCTCATTTGAGAAATATGTACCCGCCACCAGGCATTTTTCAACCAGAATGGT
>DOWI01000196.1 GCA_003519645.1 Oscillospiraceae bacterium | reverse complement strand
CCTTGCTAATAATTTCAGCACTCTCACTACCGGGTGCAAATCCACCTGCGATGGTAAGCTGACAGTTGTCGATAATAATGGCGGCCCCTTCGCGACCATAATTTTTTTCGAGTTGTTGGTGAGATTGGATGATACTAATAATAGAGAGCCGCCTGCTTCGACTGGCGCTATACATCATTTCAGCCGAAGCGATTGGTGGAAGTGTTCCGAACTCATCAGCATAAAACATGACTCGGTTTTTTAGTTTGCCGCCATTTGCATCAGCTACAGAGAGAATTTCACGGTATAGCTGCTGCAAGATTAATGAAATCATAAAGAATTTGTTGGGATCTTCCTCCGGCATAATGAGAAAAACAGCAGATTTCTCATTGCAGAATTTTTCGGAATCAATAGCGGTATCAAAACATAAAATTTGCTCTAGTTCCGAATCGAGGAAAGCATTAAGACGAGAAAGCGCTGTGGACATAACGGATTGCATCGCTTGCTCTCCAGTATTGAGAGCAGCACCGGCGAACCACTTAGCTTTGTGTTCACTTGGCAAGCGTTCCATCAAGAGCTGGAATTGATTTTTGCCTTTCACCCCGGAGGGTGCCAACAAATCCTGAATCAATTTGAACACCGACACAATATGCCGTTGCTCTTTGGGAGCGAATTCGGCAATCAATAAAATGGTTGCAGTTAGAAGTCCTTCAGCGGCATCGTAAAAGAATGCGTTTTGACCGTAACTCGAACTGTCGCCGTCAGTACTAATAATGGTCTTTGCAGTGATTTTTGCATATTTTTCTGCTTTGGCTTTAGAGGCAATATCATCGGGGTTACTTAAATACACATCCATGTATTTGTTGACAAGATGCAAAAGATTATTGCCGTCTGATCTTGTAGGGTTCCGAAGGTCAATTAGTGCCACATTATAGCCGTAATACTTTTTGGCAATATTTCCATAATTTCGAGCTATGTCGCCCTTGGTATCGGTCGAGAGGAATGACATACCGCTGGCACAAGCAAATTCGATGTTCGGGTATAAAAAGAAAGCTGTTTTTCCACAGCCCGCAGCTCCAATCATCATACAATGGACATCACCTTCATCAACCATAGCGATGGTTCCACCGGCTTTGTCTTTACACCCGACCACAATACCTTGTGATGTAGGCCGATTATATCCCTTTCTCCACAGCTCCGGTTCAAAAGGAATTTCTTTATAGGTGCGGCGAAGTTCTGTTTTTGATGCAAACCTTGCGGTGCCATGCTGACCATCACCAACTGTTTTGGATTTAATGTTATTTAGATTATAAATATGAGACAACAACGGAATTAAGCTCAGACCGCCAAACATAATGATGCCGATTAATATAAGAGTTGTAATCCCTGACATGAAGATTTCTCCGTTTCGTCCATTATCATTTCTGTTGTTTTTTTAACATTAACTATTTCTCCGCTATGCTTAGCCTTTAAATCATCATTCCAATCTTNNAAGCTCGGGGAAAAGAAGAGATACATCTATATAACCTTTTTCGAACAGTTTTGTTGCAATTCGATTGCTTGCTTGGCGTCCAGCTTGGTCGTTGTCGAGGCATAAGATAATCTTTTTCAAATTCGGATGATTTTTCAGTTGCATGAATAGAGCGTGATCCGCCACAGAGCAGAGTGCGACATAACTGTCTTTTTGCCAATTATTGGGACGCAGCGTTATAAATGAGAGCATATCGATTGGTGCTTCAAAGACATAGAGGACATCGCATTGTCCAATATGATTAAATGAAAAGGCAGCTTCCGATCCGCCTTGATTGGCACGGAAGCTGCTGTCATTCAGAGAAGTAGATTTTTTATGAGCGTGCCGTGGAGTTCCATCTCTATCAACCCCTACGAACACGGCGTTATGGTATTGTGCATCTTCATAAATTAAACGACGATGAGCGAAGTGAGAGATGATATCCCGATGAATACATCTCTGCTTTATTAAATAAGCATAAACGCGGCGCATATTTTTATTGGCAGGAGGCAATAAAAAAGGTTTGTAGTTTTTTTCAAAATGTTTATTTTTTTCTGCCGATATAATTACTGATTTGCTACCCAGCAAAAGTTGAACTGCTTCGGGATAACTCATTCTGAAATGCTCTTGCACAAAATCCACCGCTGTACCGCCACGCTGCTCATAATGATCGTAAAACTGGTTGCCGCGCAGCGTAATGTGATTACCCACCCATTCGTATTCGCTGCCGGATCGTTTCACTTTTTCTCCTTGGCTTTGCAAAAAAGATGCAAGGTCAGTTTGCTTAGCTGTTTGTTTTTGTTCTTCTGTAAAATGGATATATTTGCTCCTCATGTTATCCTCCTAACCGAAGCCCGTGGGCTTCTTTTTTTATTGCAATCTGTTTTCGTATTTTTTTCTCAATTAAACCTATGCTATCTTCCCGGTGATTTTCTTCATCAATACGATTTTTTATAATCCGTGCAAAATGGCCGATTAAACGCAATGAACCCAGCGCCGCACCAATTTTTATATTCGAGCGCAAAAGCTTATGATATTTGTAATAGTTATCAATAATTCGTTCAGCATAAATATTGCCTTGGCGTAATGCTTGATTCAACAAGCCTAATCCTTTTTCGATATCTTGTTCAATTTCTTTGCCGTAAAGCAGCATCTTTCCAAGCTGATACTGCGCCCACTGGTTTCCCTGTTCTGCGGAGTCGTTCAGATAAAAAATAGCTTTTTCCACATTCTTCGGGAAATCATCTTCTGTGAGATACATCTTACCAAGGAGATAAGCGGCGTACTGATTCCCCGGCAGCAGCCTGCCGGATCCGTCGCGAGAGGGACGAGGGCGAACGGCAGCCGACAAAAGTTCCTCGGCACGAGGAATATTCTTTGGAATTAACACTCCCCGCATTAGCATTTTCCCAAGAGTGTATTGCGCCCATTCGTTGCCGCCCTTGGCGGAAACTTCAAGCAATTCTGTTGCTCGAAAAACACTACTGTTTTTAGCCATTCCATTCAGGTGCATTTTTGCTAATGTGTATTGTGCGTCTGAGTTGTCTTGCTCAGACGCACACTCAAGCATGGCTTCGGCCAGTCCAATATTCTGCGGCACCAATTCACCTTTGAGATAGGTGTGCCCAAGCAGAATCTGAGCGTACTGGTTACTTTGCGCTTCGGCCTCCCACAACCATTTCAGACCGTATTCTACATCTTGCTCCATAAGATCACCGAAAAGAAACATTTTACCAATACGATACTGCGCCCATTCGTAATTCTGCTGTGCGGACCGGATCAATAGCGGGATTGCTTGTTGCGGATTGTATTCTGGGGAATCTGAATCCAAAAAAACCTTGGCACGGCTGTATAGAACATATTTATTTTCAGCATTGCCGATTAATTGTTCCGTTGTTGGGATACCCGGTTCTTCTACTGAAAATTCTTCATTGATATCGAATTCAGGTTCCTCCTCCATAGCATCCTCAAAGGTCAATCGGTCAAAAGCAATGTTCATTGCTTCTGTGATTATCGCATTCTTGATTGACTTAAAGTCATCGTTTTCAGATAAAGGCACCTTCTCCGGCGTGGTATCAGTATAAGTCCGGATGGTTTCAAACTTCTGTTCATACCACAAATCATAGAGCTGACTTATGCGGTCGTCCTTTGCCAGTTCATTAACAATACGATCAACAGTGGCTTTCAGATCAGGCGGAAGAAAACCGTACACCTTTTTTCCAACAAGATTTCCCAAGCGGTCAGATAACTTAGTGAGCAGCTTTTGGATAATCGGATTATCATATCCACCATCATTGATCTGTCGAACAATTTCAGCAGCAATGATACGGCTATCCTGTCGGAGTGCATCTCGGTATTTTGTTTGTCGTATATAGGTCTGGTTTAAATCGTCTTTGAATATCTTTCCTGCCAATGCTGACTTGATATTCGTAATCCCGCTTTTGGTTAGCCACGGTTCTGAAGGTTCAGAAGAATAGGCTATCATATGAACATGGGGGTGATGATCGCTATTATGAAAAGCGGCATACCATTGGAAATTGTTTGGATGTATTTTCATGTTTTTTGCAAAAGTGTTTCGCTCACCTCGCAGTAGATCTTGCCATGCCGATACATTATCATATCCCAATCGCTCGGCATCCTCCCGGCGCAGGGATATTATATGCGTCCAGACATTTCCCGCATGAGCAGAGACTTCACGTACAACTTGCTCCAGCACTATTGCTTTCCCGACATCACTGAACAAACCATGGTCTGCGATATGCACCGCACCGGGACGGGTTGCGATATAATCAACATATTTCTCTCGGCTTTCAAATAGTTCTGCGTGTGTTTCAGCGACCCGCAAAATATACTCATCGGCATTTTCGCGAATGGGGTTTCTTAGATAATCTTCATATTCATAAAAATCCTTAGTGTCCGGATATTGTTTTATAAGTTGTTCAACCGTCAGATTTTGAAATTTGGTTGCGGGGAGCATCCGCTTTGTATTAATTGGTTTTTCGACACCATCCCGTGTAGAAATATAGCGTACGAAATTAATGATATGCGGTTTAGCACTTGGTTTGAGATAGGGGCTTTTGAGAATAATTTTTGCCATTTATATCAACCGTTCTGATGACGATGAGCTTTTTCAAAACTGATTTTGCCCTTTAGACGAGATACCTCATCTACACAAAACCTTCTTAACTGTTCCACTTCGGTATCGTCTATATCAAATTGACTGGCAACAATGTGCATCATCATAGACATCTCAACGGCCAGCTTGAAAATAATTCGCGATAAACGATTTTCGCTGTCACCAATCATACCGGAGAGAACCGATTCCAAAGCAGGGGTTAAAAACTCATTGTCCTTTTCTTTTTGAAGAAAAGCAATGTAGTGTCGAATAGCTTGGTTTATAAATTCATTTCGTGATCGGCAATTAGCCGCTTTGAGATAGCTATCGGCTATTTTTAAAAGGCTCCTTTCGCCGTAAAAGGCGGTTCTTACCTTGTCCTCTTGCATAGTGTTTCCTTTCTGCTGTTATGACAGCGTTCTTCTTGTTAAATAGCGGTTTTCTGGGATTTTGTCATCACAAATTCAACTTTGCCAAAAAAGGTATGACACTTTGCAATCCTCGAACGGCTTTGCCGGTCGATGTAAACCGGAGTGATGCTGCGAAAGCAGCATCACTCCTTTATCCTGCTTCAGAACCCGGTCAGATTTTTACCGCTATTTTCCCATTGCAAATTAGCCTACTCCGATAACGGATTTACTTCTGCCTCAATATTTGCCCCCAAGAGCGCACAAGCCGCCAACAGCGGCTTTGATTGTCGGTGATCGTGTGTCTGCCCTGATGATAGCGAAAGTCGCACACAGGGCGCAACAGGTGCTTATTCTGCTTTGAGTTTGGAAATGCCTATTTTCCCTGTAGTGGCACATGGTTTTTTAGGTGCGCCATCCTGTTTCATATCAAGAAAACGGCGCACATCTATTGGGACAACCTTTTTGAAANNATCAAGGAAGCTTTCCATTTCTGAATTAAAATCAAGGTTTTTCTGTGCGAGAAACAGTTTGATAGCACTCAGCCGCTCTGCATTGTAAGCTACTGTAACATTTTCTTTTTTCATATCTGCTCCTCCATATTTAAATTACATCATAGTCATTCCACCGAATTCTTCATCCATATCCTCGTTGGAATTATCATAGTTAAGCTCATCGTTAGAAAAGGAAAATAGAGATATCTGCACTTCCTCAACTGGTGTTTCCTGCATCTTCCGAGCACAATCCTCGAAGGATTTCAGATAAGTTTCGGGGTTTTCGTGACGCCTCATATCAACTAAGCTATCCGTTTGGATATAGTGTTCCAGTCCGGTTGCGTATCCGATCACAGCATCAACACACAGCTTTTTCTTAGTAGCTTGGGAAAAGTCATGTTGATGCCGTAGTATATATCGGTAGTTGAAATCAGCCTTGTATCTTGCCAAAGACTCTTTTGCCGCTTTCCGAATTTCATCAGCCCGCGCCATATACATTTGGTCTACCTTTGGGGGAACTTCTTTAAAATAGATGGCGGGATAATCTCTTGGCGCATAACTTTCTTCAATTCTGCGGCGATCATTGATAATGTGGTTACGAATAAGATTTAAATTGCAACCATCCTCCCAAAACGGGTCGGAGGTACCGTACTCATAAACATATGCCCATCGTTCATGATCTTTTTGAAGCTCTGCAGCAAAATCAACCTGCCTGTTCTTTTTAGACATTAAGCATCCTCCTACTGCATGGTCATGCCTGAGGATTTATCTTCAAGAGGCTTGACTCTGTGATGGTATCCATCCTCGGAATTAATCCAGCGCTCGTATTCATGGGCTGAACAATGTCCCGCAAGCATATAGGAAAAATCACGTAACCGCTCGGCATCACAACCGGAGATATCAGCTTGAATTCCATAATAGCCGTTGTAGATACGCTCCACTTTTGCGTTCAAAACATCTGCCCAATCTCTTCGCCCTTGCTCAGTGAGCGTATTGGGATACAGTTCGACGATGGTGGCGAGGTCATGCTCTTCATCGCAGTGGCAGAGGTGAAAATCCTCTAAGTTACAGCCAATCAGGCCCATCAATGACAAGAATCGATCTCTCGGGGCAACACATTCCTGAACATTGTCAAGGTAATAATTAATCTCGAAACAATCCTCATGCATGATGATATCGGCAATTTCATGGCGCTCTTTCAGCTCCTTGAGCAGCAGCTCACCGATGCCATTGTCGGTAGTGACTGTACAATCAAAGACTTCGCTGACTCGACTCATTTCCAAATGCGAGGAGAAGTTTTCCCCGGGAACAGGAGCGAGTTTGCAAATTCCATCCGCTATTTTCGAGATATGTCTGTCCAACCATTGCTTTGCATCGGGGAAGATAGAGGCATAGGAAATATAATCTTTTCCACAAACTGCAATCCCATGCTCACTGTTTTCACTTAAAACCAATAGAGCTTTGTATTCGGATATCATAATGGAGCGGGGAGGAGTAATTACTTTGGTATATTTGTTCAGCCGGTCAAGATAACGAGCTGGCAGTTGTCCAAAGGTAAGAACGGTTTGGTATTCATCTTCCGGCAGAACAACTGCACCGGTGATTTCCGCCTCGCGACATTCCAGTCCTTCAGGCATTTGCATGGTTAATTTTGTTCTCATATTTAAAATATCCTTCCTTATTTTAATTCCATGTTGAAATTTCCCTCGAGGTCATAAAAATAATCGCTTAGAGAATCAAATCCTGCCGCTGATATTTCCTCATCAGACATATGAAGCTGCTCTACCAAAGTGTTGTATAATTCTCCGCCGCTTTCTATATTTCCAATCCACTCCAGCGCTCTGTCCAAAATCTGCGCCAAGCGATTTGGAGAAAACGGCAGATTAGAGGCGGTTGCAATTTGTCGTGCATGAGGAACAAAAGCACTATACCGTGGATAATCGTAACCCGCAGAATAAATAAGAATTCCGTCATCCATTCCTTCGCACAACACCAATAAACAATGACTCACATTGTTTTCATCTGTTCGCATCCACGCGGCATTTTCTTTTATATACGGATATTCACTATATAAATCTTGATAAAGCATGGAATAATCATCACCGTTTAGCTCTATGATTTTATCTACCGCACAGTCGTGGGTTCTAATTTCTTCAGCTTTATGCTGCAAAACAACATTCAAAATCATGATGTGTTCACCTCCAAATATTTTTTAATTATTTTTATTGACAGACTCTACGGCTTTTTCACACAGTAGCAGCGTCTTTTCTTTTTCCTCTGCCGTTAAGCACACGCCGAACTTGGCGGCGAGGTTCGTAAAAACGGTTTCGTCATCTGCGTCATCGGGAAAGCAAGAAATAAAATCCGAGTACAGCGTGTCAGTTTCTTCCCGGTCGATTAACGTCGATAAAAAAATCACCTGCGCTTTAATGGGTTCTACCGAGAGACCCTGCGCGGTGATTTCATCTTCTATGGCCTGCATGATGTCTGCGAAATGCTGTGATCGGGATTTTTCTTCATCGGTCATATTGTCCATGATCTGCTGTTGCATTTCCGGACTGCTCCAGTCAATATCCTGACCGGTATTGATCACGCTAAGCAGAATGGCAATGGGGGCGATGATGACAATGATAATACCGAGGAGAATGCCACCGACAATTTTTCTTAGGTTTTTATCAGTTATAACGGTGACGGCGGCCTTTGCAATTGTTGCGGCAACAGGTGCTGCCATAAAATTTTCAACTCCTTTGCTGTAACATATTCCAACAAAGAACACCTGCAGGTTGCAGGTATCCTTTGATCCACCTGTTATTCTTGCTCTGTTTCTTCCGGACGAATAAGGGTGATGGTCGGTTCATCACTTTGGACATACTGTTCTTCCGATTTCTGCTGTGCCTTTTGCAGGATAGATATTGCATCCGTTACGGCATTAAACAGCTGTGTGTACATTTTTGAATACTCCGGCATATCGTTTTCTCCTTTCCTTGCAGCTTTTAGCCGATTGCGAAACTCAAAATATCCAGCAATAGTGCGGGTTTTGAGCTTTAAATATATCTGACTTTTCTCCGTTTTTATAGTAAAATATAAGTGACAAAACAAACATAGAACCAAGAAAACGGAGAAAAATCATGCGAAATAAAAATGTGCAAATGTCGCTTTTCGACACCTACAATGATGTGTGTTCCACAATGGAAAACGATAAGTCTGAATTTTTGCGAATGCTTGAAACACACATCAACTTAGAAAACTTGATCCCCTTTGAATTTTACTGGGCTTTCTACCGCAACCTCGGCAGAAAACGGGAATATGACCTCGAAAGCTTCGTAAAATTTTGTATACTTCAGGACGCTATAGGGATTTCTCAAGATAAAACAATGCTGACTGTCCTAAAATTCAGTGATGAATTATTCGAATACTGCGGGTTTGGAAAAGTTCCCGATGCTTCTAAAATCACACGCTTTAAACAGAATTTCACGCATTATATCAAAATGATGTTTGACAGGCTTGTTGAAATGACAGAACCGATTTGCCGTGAACTTGACTCCAAAAAGTCCGACTACTTGATGTATGACCTAACGGGTATCGTAGCGAATGTCGCGGAAAATAACCCGAAATTCCTCAATGGCAGGATTAACAACGCCAAAAAACTAGCTAAGAAAAACCCCAATTTAAACGCTCATGCTTTGGCTTACGCTTCTATGCCGGCAACCGCTGCCGCTAACCCTTTTGTGCAACAGCAATACATAAACGGACATTTTTGTTACGCTCACAAAGCCGGGATTCTAACTAACGGACTGGGTATTGTCAGAGATATCGCATTTTTTGATGAGAAATTCAAAGGCAGACACCCAGAGGTTGTTTCTAAAAAGACCGATAACCCTGAACTTGACAAGGAAATATCCGATTCGATTTCGCTGAAACCCGTTTTGTCTGACTTTTTTGAGGCACACCCGATATTTTCTTATAAAACATTTCTTGGCGATTCCTCTTTTGACAAATATGACCATTACATCATGTTGAAGAATGAATTTCATTTTGAAAGAATGGCTATCCCGCTCAATTTGCGCAATTCCATCGGCGCTCACAAGGATTTTGATGAAAAAGGCATTCCGCTGTGTCCTCTGGATAAAACGCCCTTTACATATATCGGGAAAAGCGGCGGGGAAAATCGCTCAAATCGCTTCAAATGGGTTTGTCATAAGTCCAAACAAGTTCCTAAATCATCAAAACGCATTTGTACTTGTGAAACACCTTGCACCGATTCCTCTTACGGAAGATGTGTTTACACCTATCCGGACAAGAATTTNNAGGACAGAGCATTGGGATAATCTTTACAAACACCGCGCTTTAATTGAACGAACCATTAACATTCTAAAAGGTACTCTCGGCGGTGAAAATCCGAAATCGTACTCCGCTCCCACGGCAAAGGCGAATCTTTTGTTCGCCGGTATCACTCATTTAATCGGAGTCGTACTTGCTCACGCTATTAAAAAACCGGAACTCTATAAATCGGTTCGCAAATTGGTTGCAGCCTGACGATTACAAATTAATATCTGTATAAATCTGTGTGTAAACTTGCTTTATCCGCTGTCTTTCCTCATGCCGATTTTTGCTCCTTTTTTCTTTCGGTCACTTGTGTTGCCGTTATACTTGATAGGCTTTCTATCTTTTGCCTTTTCTTATGGAGTCTTGCTGTGACTTTCGCAATCGCCTATTGCAGCTTTACCTTTCGGCAAGACAACACAATACCGTAATCTTTTTACAAGTCAAGTGAAAAATATATAGTTATCAATCCAGACATATCTTTTCGGCTACCGTCCACCTGCTTTGCCAAACAATTCCGCCTTATATTCCGGAGCGATCACCTGAAGAAGATACCGTTCATTTCCGCATTTGTATAAACAGGTGCCGCGCNNGGCTGTTCTAATTGCAGAGCATCCATATATGAGCGAGGGTCAATGTTTCCGGCATTGAATAAAAATTGGTGTGTCGGAATGCTGAACAACGGTTTTGTGTATTCTCTGATGCCGTCCAACAAAAAGTCCTCGATGTTTTGACTTGCGATAATGATGAGAGAATCCTTTTTTCTGCACCGCTTCATGCTATTGCGAATATACTCGATGGCGGTCATATGAGTTAGGAATAAATACAGCTCATCATATGATGCGGCGGTGTTGCCATCGGTCAGCAGCTTATGATTCATATAGCTTAAAATGTTAAACAGCATGGCATCCTTTAAGCGTTTGTTTGTATCCATAAGCCCCTTGACACCGAAGGTGATACAGCGATCATCAATGATGTTGGTGTGACCATTGAAGTATTTGCTCTCGGCACCAACACACATAGAATTGAGTCCAAGACACACCTCTCTGATCAGCTCCTCCGAATATAGATTTTTCTGTCCTTTTTCATAGCTTTTGTATTCCATTTCCACCAGTTCATACAAATCACTCATAGTGGGATAATCAGTGGGCTTTAGAAGACTATAATCGGTGCTATCGGTAATATTAAATCGGGCATAAAGTTTCATGAGCATAATTTCGATAGCATCAATATGGCTGTCTGAAAAGTCTTTGTAGGCTCTGAAAAAATCTTTTAAATACGCAATGTGCTGTGACAGGCGAGTAACCCGCCGAAACGCCAACGGCTCATCACCAACCGGAGCATCTTCTTGTTGTCCCCAGGATTTCGGCTCCAATGGGTTGATAATGTGTC
>DOWI01000275.1:2544-2940 GCA_003519645.1 Oscillospiraceae bacterium | reverse complement strand
CACTCCCTAAGTTCTACCATTCCTGAAATGCGTTCTTTCGCAGTGTGGTTAATATCAGGTTTTACCATGCGTGAGTTTTCACGGTAATAAACCTCGCCGTCTATAAGGGTATAGGAAAAGTTCTTTACCGTAGGGTCAGCAGGAATGGAAGTGTCGGTACTGACTTCCATATCAGGTAATTCTGTTTCGNNGCTGCCCTCAATATTTTGAACAGCGGCTTTTAGCTGTTCAGCAAGGTTGGCATCAGCAATAGGCTTACAAACGAGTTGCGGACCAAAGGGTCCCGATCTGATTTCCGGAGTGCCCAATACCATTTCAGGGTGTTCTTGAAAGTAACGGTTGACTGTTACAAAGTTACGGCGGGTTTCTCCATCATCACTGGTATGCTTTTGGTCT
>DOWI01000275.1:0-2523 GCA_003519645.1 Oscillospiraceae bacterium | reverse complement strand
GGTTGTTAGGTAAACGTATCGCACCAAGCAAATCACAACGTTGTGCAATATACTCCCTTGCACGTTGGTCTTTTTTATCCATTGTTCCACCACTGATACCATTGGAAGTGATGAAAGCAATCACACCACCAGAGCGTACTTTATCAATGGATTTTGCAATGAAATAATCATGGATAAAGAAATTTTGCTTATCATATCGGCTGTCTGATACTTTATAACCACCAAAAGGAACATTTCCGATAGCAATATCAAAAAAACTGTCAGGGAGTTCTGTTTTTTCAAAGCCCGATATAGAAATATTGGCATTGGGGTAAAGCTGTTTTGCAATCCTGCCTGTAATGCTGTCAAGTTCAATTCCATATAAGCGGGAATTTTTCATGTTGTCAGGGAGCATACCGAAAAAATGTCCAGTTCCGCAGGCAGGCTCTAAAATATTACCTGTGGCAAATCCCATGTTTTCTATTGCATCATAAATCGCCTTGATAACCACAGGACTTGTATAGTGAGCATTTAAGGTAGAGGCTCTTGCCATCGTATATTCATCTTCGGACAGCAGAGATTTTAACTGTGTGTATTCATTGCTGAACTTATCGTTGTCTTTATCAAAAGCCTCCGGCAGACCGCCCCAACCAACGTAACGGGAAAGAATTTCTTGTTCCTCTTTAGTAGCAGACCGATGTTCCTTTTCTATGGTCTGTAATGTGGTAATGGCAGTTATATTTCTGGCAAACTTTTCACGTTTGCTGCCCTCGCCCAAATATTCATTCGTAATACGGAAGTTTTCTGCCTTTGCCTGCGGCACTTCCGATTGAGGGTAACGCTCTAAAAGCCTTAAAAAACGCTCTTTGCTCTCTGCTCTAAGAACTGGATAGAAAATTGACGGATCAAGTAAGGTCACTTGGTAGTCCGTAATTTCCTCAATCAAAAAAGGCGTACCGTTTTCGAGATAGACGGTATCGCCCTTTTCAAATGGGATTGTTCGATTTCCTGCCTGTTCCTCTGGCTGATGAACCTTTTCATCTGCTGTTAAGAAGTTTCCCTTTACAGTAAGCTGACCGATACGCCTTTGCACCTTTGCCCAGGGCATTTCAAGGGATAAGCCATCTTTTTCAATGATAAAGCCGGGAAGATTATTGCCATATTCATTTTTTAACCACTCGGCAGTGGTACGCTCACGGGCATGGATTTCCATATAACTTGCGACACGGTATTTGCTGTCTGAATCTCCATTCCAGTGCTGTAGGGCAAAATCTATATCTTCCTGTGTAATTTCACTTGCTTGTGGTATGACTTCGATTTTCGATTCTACCTCTGTTTCATCTTCTGGCTCATGAATAGGAGTAGAAGTAGCAGACTCTGCTGTAAAAGGGGGAGCAGGCGGCATTTCCACAATTCCCGCTTTCTCCTGTTGCATTTGTATAAAGCGTTCTTTTTCCCCGGCAGTCAGATACCGGTCATTCTTAATCAGATAATCAATCCGTTTTGAAACTTTTGCCCAATTTAGTAGCAGCTTATCGTCACTATCTCTGCGGGTATATAAAATCCCTTTTGCATCGTGCCACTGGTGGCTGTTGTCTGCTCCTGATAGAGCATGGCTGCTCCCGCCAATTCCATACTCATTTTTAACAAATTTCTCTTTTTCCTTTGGACTGTGAAGTTGTGTGAAGTATTCATAAATACGATACTTTCCATGCTGAAAGCTACTTCCTCTTGCAAGTTCCTTATCCACTTCATCTTGTGTAATAAACATTTTATAATCGGACTGGTCTGAAATTGCAGAGGTAAACTCACGCTTTAATGATTTTAAGTCCATAAGGTCAGAAAGCAATTTTTGTGGTTTGTGGAAGTGAAACCGTAAAATGCCCCTGTCATTCTCATAGGCAGAAACAAACCTCTGTAATCCATCTATCAAAGCGTCTGCCTTTTGAGGGTCATTGAATTGCTCTGCAATATGCTCTGTGGAATCAGGAAAACCGCCTTTGAAAAGTTCTTCATCGAAAAATTCTCCTCTTGCTTTATCAGAAAAATCCTGATGCAGATACCAAAGGCTTTTTGCAAGTTCCAACTTTTGAAAGTGGTCTGCCGCATCTAAAGTTTCCCTCGGAACGAATTTTCCATCTATCAACAATTCTTCAATTCTTACTGCCACATCTACCCAACTGATTACCTGTTTGGAATGTGCGTAAAGGGCAGTATCTCCCTTTGCAAGATAAACCCCATCGGTATGAAACCATGCGGATACCTTTTCTTCATTCAGGTAAAGTCCTTTTCCACCTTGAAATTCCGTTTGTAAGAAATCTGCTTTTTCTTCCAGTGTCCTATCTTTTTGATAGAAATCAACAATCTGTAGTAAGCTGTTATTTTTATTACTTCCGGTTTTTAAAATCTCATCAATATCTTCTTGTGGAAAAGAAAAAGCAGAGATACGAAAAGGCTTATCAAGCCTGCCGTTCTCTGCAATTCTCTGTATCTGTTCCTGTTCAGAGGGGAACAGGGTTAGCTGTATATAAGTTCCGTCAGTAT
>DOWI01000117.1 GCA_003519645.1 Oscillospiraceae bacterium | reverse complement strand
TCAAGAAGGTTTGCAATAAAAATTAAAATGAAAATGGGAAGTGAGTTCTTTGGCAATTCATTTAGATTTGCTACAAACAACCGGTATTGCAGCAATTGTTGTATTTTTAGGTTTAGCAATTAAGAAGCGTGTTAAGTTTTTCCGTACATATTGTATCCCTGCTCCGGTAATCAGCGGTCTGCTTGTAAGCTTTTTACTGATGTTCTTAAAGCTTGGCGGTATAGTTGATATTGAGTGGACATTAACTCTGAAAGAGTTTTTCATGGATATATTCTTTACTTGTGTTGGTTTTGGCGCAAGCTCAAAACTGCTTAAATCAGGCGGAAAAATATGTGCAGGTATTACTTTTACTGTAGTCGCACTAATTACTTTACAGGACATTGTCGGAGTCGGTTTGGCAATTCCTCTTGGACTTCACCCTCTACATGGTCTTGGTATCGGTTCAGTTGCTATGTCCGGCGGTGTCGGTACAGCAGGTGCTTTTGGGCCTATCTTTGAAAAATACGGTGCTGAAGGTGCAACTGTTATCAGCGTTGCAGCAGCTACATTCGGCATGATTTTGGGAAGTCTTGTAGGCGGTCCTGTTGCAAAAGCTTTGATTAAAAGGCATAATCTTACACCTGATCCTAAAGAAGTTGCAGTAACAAATGATAACAAAATCGTTCCTTTAAACACCCCGAGCATGCTTAGAAGTGCTTGCACAATTATTATTATTGCTGCAGCAGGAACAGGTATTTCTGCATTAATGAAATTGATTCCTATGATTAAAATGCCTTACTTTGTCGGCTGCTTGTTTGCAGGTGTTATTGCAAGAAACATAATGGAACCGATGAAAATTCCTTTCAATACAGACGAATTCGATACANNGTTAGTTTGGACTTGTTCCTTGCTTTAACATTGATGAGCCTGGATCTTACAAAATTAGTAGATGCTGCGGGACCGATGCTTATAATTCTCGCTGCAGAAGCACTTTTAATGGGACTATGGGCTTATTTTGTAACATATAGAGTTTGTGGCAAAAACTACAATGGAGCTGTTATGGCAGCCGGCCATTGTGGAATGGGTCTCGGTGCGGGACCTAACGCTGTTGCAAACGAACAGTCTGTAATTGCTGAATACGGTCCCGCAAACCTCGCTTGGATTTTGTTCCCTGCATTATCAGTAGTTGTAGACGATATTTGGAATCCTATTTTGATTTCAGTCGTTTCCAATTTCTTAAAATAAGCAATTCCTATAGATGTAGTTTTGAATATTAATTTTCAAGCTGTGTACTATAATGTTTATGTTAACTGAGTATCAAAGCTGTTTAAGCTTTTTGGTGCTGCTGTGTGCGAACGCATTTAAATGAAATTAATTAAAGAGAAGGTAACTATGAAACCAATTTATACTTTAGGAATTGATGTTGGCTCTACGGCATCGAAATGTGTTATTTTAAAAGACGGTAAAGAGATAGTAAGCAAGTCATTAATTCCCGTTGGAGCCGGTACAAGCGGCCCCAAACGGGCTATTAGTGAAGTGCTGGAGAATTGTCAGCTTAAAAAAGAGGACATGAGTTATATCCTTGCAACGGGATATGGCAGAAATTCGATTGATTTTGTTGACCAGCAGATGAGCGAACTCAGCTGTCATGCTCGTGGAGCGGCTTTTCTCTTTGAAAATGTTCATACCGTTATCGATATCGGCGGTCAAGATGCAAAAGTCCTTCGTTTAGGAAATGACGGTAACTTGGTGAATTTTGTTATGAATGACAAGTGTGCGGCAGGTACCGGAAGGTTCTTGGATGTAATGGCTCGCGTTTTGGAAGTCGAAATCGGTCAGTTGGCAGAACTTGGTGCCAAAGCAAAAAATCATGTCGAAATAAGTTCTACATGTACTGTTTTTGCTGAATCGGAAGTAATTTCTCAGCTTGCCATGAATACGGACAGATGTGATATTATTGATGGAATCCACCGTTCAGTTGCGGCTCGAGTTGCAAGTTTGGCAAGGCGTGTCGGAGTTGAGCAGTCCGTTGTCATGACAGGCGGTGTTGCGCAGAACGCAGGTGTTTTGCACGCATTGGAAAAGGAGCTCAATACAAAAATTGAAACTTCTCCTTTTGCGCAGTATACCGGAGCATTGGGCGCGGCATTGTTCGCTTATCAAAAATGCAAATAATTTGTTTTCAATTGCATTAATTGCATTTTAAATTAGATGCAAGGGAAAAATATATATTCTATTTAAGGAGTGTGTGTAATGGCAGAAGTTGAGAAGAAACCTGCGAAAATTGTCCTTAGGGAAATTGTCGCTAAGCTTTATGACGATGCATGGGAGGCCAAAAAACGCGGTGAACCCGTAGGTTGGTCCTCTTCAAAATTTCCGGCGGAAATTGCAGAAACTTTAGGACTTAAAGTCTGCTATCCGGAAAACCAGGCCGCAGCTATTTCAGCAAAGCATGGTGGTCAAAGAATGTGTGAATATGCGGAATCCATGGGATACGCTAACGATATTTGCGGTTATGCAAGAATTAGTCTTGCGTATGCGGCAGGTGCTGAATGTGAAGAAAAGCCGATGCCACAGCCGGACTTTTTGCTTTGCTGCAACAATATTTGCAACTGCATGACAAAATGGTATGAGAATATCGCAAGAATGCACAATATCCCACTTATTATGATTGATATTCCGTACAACAATGAAACAACCGTAAGCGATGACCGTGTTAAATATGTTCGCGGTCAGTTTGAAGATGCGATAAAACAGCTTGAAAAGATTTCGGGCCGCAAATGGGATGAAGAGAGATTTAAAGAAGTCTGCAAAAATGCTAACCGTACTTCCAAAGCATGGCTTAAAGCATGTTCTTATTGCGGATACACCCCTTCGCCACTGAGTGGTTTCGACCTTTTCAACCACATGGCAGACGTTGTTACAGCGCGCTGCAAAAAAGAAACTGCTATAGCTTTTGAACAGCTTGCGGATGAGTATGAGCAGTCTGTTAAGGACGGCACCTCAACATGGCATTATGATGAAAATCACAGAATTATGTTCGAGGGTATTCCTTGCTGGCCTGAACTTCGTACCCTGTTTACACCGCTGAAAAGCAAGGGAATTAATACAACTGCTGTTGTTTATGCACCTGCATTCGGATTCGTTTATGATGGTATCGACGACNNACATGGCAAGAGCTTACTATAAAGCTCCTAACTCTGTCTGTATCGAAACCGGTGTTGACTGGCGTGAAGGTATCTGCCGTGATAACAATGTTGACGGCGTTCTTGTTCACTATAACAGAAGCTGTAAACCTTGGAGCGGATATATGCCTGAAATGGAAAGAAGATTCCGCAAGGACTTGGGCGTTGCAGTTGTTAACTTCGACGGCGACCAGGCTGATCCGAGAAACTTCTCTGAAGCTCAGTACATGACTCGTGTAGATGGTCTGTATGAAATCATGGAAGAAAATAAGAAAAAGAAAGGAGGAAACAAATAATGAGTAAAATAGATGAATTACTTACTAAATTTCAAGAAATAGCATCTGATCCAAAAGCACGAATGGACAGCTACATAGCACAAGGCAAAAAAGTTATCGGCTGTTTCCCTTACTATGTACCTGAAGAACTTGTTTTGGCAGCGGATATGGTGCCGTTCGGAGTATGGGGTACACATGGCATAATCAATGCGGCAAAAGAATACTTT
>DOWI01000115.1:24475-32699 GCA_003519645.1 Oscillospiraceae bacterium | reverse complement strand
TGGCAAATGTCTCTTTTGTAGTTTTAATTCTGTTCTTCATTAATTTTGTAATTTCTTTTTCTGAATCATCAGAACTCGCCGAATCTGTAAATGCTTTTGCAAAGGCTTTTGAAATATAATCCGTTATAGAATCTTTAAACATTGGCGCTGCATCAACAAATGTGCAATCTACTGTAACAGTCGCAGAACTATCTTTTTCATCAGTGCTTTTAATGGTATATTCTACTTTTTTGTTGTTTCCCTTTAAATAGTCAATTAGGTCTTTTTCTAGGTCTGCTTCTTCACTGTCTGNNAACAAAGGTACTTGCTTTCGTTGTATCGGATGCTTTTTCCGCTTCAAAGTACCCTTTTACGGTATCCTCTGGCTTTGCCTTACTTTGGCAGGCGGATAAACTAAATACAAGTGCAATGCTCAATATGGCGCATGCTGCTTTTTTCATGGAAATTCCCCCTTTTCTTAGATTATATCATGCTTCAACAAAATTTTAAATATGAAATACCGCCTTTCTTATCGAAAAGCGGTATTCTTTATATGCCGAAAAGGGCTTTTCCAATTCTTTGATCTTCTGCTTCCCTTGCTGGGCGTGCTGCCCTGTCAAGCTGCGTAGAATCAATACTAAGGCTAAGGTCTTTGCTCATAATTGCAGAAACAATGGAGCCGCGCAACGCTTCCAATTCGTTTAGAATTTCTGCCGCAAACGGACCGTTCGCGTCTTCCACGGTTTCTTTCATGATATTTTGTGGAGCTACGATTTCCGGGTTCTGTGCGGCACCTGCATATTCGGCTACATTGACAAGCGTTGATTGCTTTAGCACACCACCAGTAGCCAATTTTGGAATAGCTTTAATATGCGGAATATTTACTCCGAAGGTTTTACTTCCTCCGGGCGCCCATTCTGGCGTAGAAATATGGATCTTGTTTAGTCCACTGATAACCCAATTTATTGCGTCTATCACTTTGTCTAACATTCCAATTGCAGTATTGGCAGCGTCTTTGAATATGCTCTTAAAAGCATCTTTTACACCGGCCATCATGTCAGTCCATTTTTTCTTTGTGAACCAAGGGGCAACATCATCATTCCACCATTTTACAATGGCAGAATTTTCCCACCACTTTTTGGTTTCAGCCCATTTTGTCTTTATGGATTTTTGAAGGTCTTCAGAAAATATATCCCATTTTGATTTTACTGTGCCGTTCTGCCAATCAACCTGATCAACTAAATCACCGGATTGTTTTTTAGCTTCGGCTACGACTTTTTGATGCCCATCTTCAGCCGCTTTAACCTTTCCGTCACGTTCTTTGTCTGCTGCCTTAATCAGTTTATCCGCTTGATCAGAAGAAATAGTATGGGTTTCGTCACGCTCCCTGATAATCGCAGCGACCCGGTCATTGTATTGCTTGTTCGCGTCTGCAATGACTTTATCAGTTGTTGTTTTTGAGTTTTTGACTACATCGGCGGCTTCCTGCGCGCTCAGTTTGGTATGGTTGACCCGCATATTATCATAAATGGCTTGTTCTTCAACCTGATTTTTGGATAATGCTTTTACGCCATTATCGTACATCTGGCTCTTAATTTTGTTGATCTGGTCTGATTCATTCTTTGTAAGGCCCCGGTGTTCGCTGGACGCAGTATCAAGAATTTTTTTGATTTTGTCCTGCCCGTCCTGCTCAGATTTAACCCGTTTGTCGTACCCTTCGTTGACATTTTTTATAATTTCGTCGGCTTCCTGTTTAGAAAGGCCGCCGGTAATGGAAGAAAGGTCTTGAATCGTGCTGATACTTTCATCACGCTGCCTCTTAAAACCGGCAATGGTTTGATCGGCCATCCCCTGAATGTTCTTATTGATTTTATCGGCCATATCTTTTGTGACCTTATCTCCGGACCATTCAAGCTGTTTCAGATCCTTATCGGCGCTTTCAGACAGAGCGTTAAATGCTTTCATTGCTCTTTGGGTGGATTCACTTACTTTGTTGCTAAAAGCTGTAAGCTGAATGGAACTTCCGCCCTCTCCGAATATAGAGCCGACTAAATTCCATAAATCGTTCAGGGCTTTTTTGCCATCTTCTGCCGCTTTTGGTAAATCCCCTTTTAAAACATCGTCAAGCGCGTGTAAAGCGTCTGCAATCGTTTGTAGGGCGCTGGCAACAACTCCTCCTGTCCATTCTCCCATTGGTTGCAAAAAGTTGTTCCAAAACCACACAAATACTGGTTTTACGGTTTCAATAGCGTCATCAATAATTTTAATAGACGTGGCAATAATATCAAGTATTTTCGGAACAACGGTATTCATACACCATTCGCCGACAGGCTCCAACACATGATCTAGGAACCAGAGGAGGCCTTCTCCAACGTGTTCTGCAAACGGTTCAAGGGCTTTCCATATACTATCGAGTCCTTCGTTTATGGCATCCCAGTTAACGTTAAGATTAAAGCGCGTTAAAACCTGTAGCAACCCAGGAAGTCCCTCACCCAAAGTCCACTTGCCTATTGGTACAAGAAAGTCATTGTAAAAGTCCTCGACACCTTTAGCTGCAAATGTTTTTAGCGGTTCCAAAGATGTAACTAATAGTTTAAACGCGTCAATCGTGGGCTGCGCGTATCCTGCCCATTTTGCAAGTTCGGTTTTGATTGTATCGCCAATAGAGGCTATACTTGAAGGAATTTCCTTAGTTTCAAACATATCTTCATATGCTGGCATGCCTTCACCTGCATTTGAAGCAGTGTCCGGTGTACTTGATGAAGAAGAAGATGTACTGGCCGTCTG
The DNA here is from genome assembly GCA_003519645.1 of Oscillospiraceae bacterium. The sequence continues at coordinate 29,933 of DOWI01000115.1, read as the reverse complement.
CGTTTGAATAACAGACAGTTCATCGAAACTTGCAAGTGAGCCTTTGTTCGCGTCTGCCGCCTTTTTCGCGGCGTCGGCGGCCTTACTTTCTGCGTCGGCAGCCTTTTGCGCTTCATATGCCGTTTTTCCTAAAGTCCCAGCATAATCTACAGACGCTTTCTTAGCTACGGTAACGGTCGTCGCTCCACCAAAAATGCGGGCATTTAGCATTCCTATCCAGTTAAACAGCTCGGCTATCTTATTTATAACCTGCGTTATTACGGGGGTAATAGCTTGTATTGCTGGCATGAGTGCGGAAGCAAAACTGTTTTTTAAATATAGCGAACTCGTAGCAAGGCTTGACATGGCCACATTTGCGCTGTTTGAAGCCCATGCAAGGTTATTAATGCCTGTTTTTACACCGTCTACGATATTGCCAAGTGCTGTATAGGCTATTGAAAATAGCAGAACTCGTTTTAACACATTGACAAGTTTTGAGAAGCCGTTTGTACCTTTCTTTGCAGAGTGCTGTAACTGGTCGCCATATTTTTTAGCTGAGCGGGTTGCTGCTTTCGTAGCTTTGTCTGCTTTGCCCATTGCCTCGTTGCCATACAGCCCAACCTTGTGAAGCGCTTCCTTTACGTTATCAAGAGCGGCATAATATCGAGCTGTAAACTTTTGCCATGCTGTGGGTTCGGGAACGCTTTCTGCAGAAGTGCTTGAGCTTCTGAACTCTTGCTGTTCGTAGCGCTGGTGGGGAATATTATATTGCTGGGCAGCTTGCTTTGATTCTTCTTCCCGCGCTTTTTTCTCTGCATTGTATTGCTCCTCAANNTTGCGTAGCCTTTGCAGCCTGTTTAGCAGCGTCACCGTGCTTTTTGGTCTGCTCTGACACGCTCTCTATTGCATTGCCGTATTGGTCTAAAATTTGTTTTGCAGGTTTTATCTGTGCTTGAACATTCGGCATTTGCGCCGAAAGAATGTCCTTAAGCTGTTCACGGAGCTTTGTCATTCCTGCAAGTGCGTCTTGTATATTTGCCTTTACAAGGATTTCAATTTCTTCTACTGTTACTGCCATACCAATCACCTCTAAAAAAAAGAGCGCCACCCGAAAGGATGACGTTCAAGACGTTCACATGCCGAGAAACCTTTTCCAAGTATCCGTGGCAATTTTCTGTTTTCGCTCAGGCGATATGTTTGTTGGAGGTGCCGGACTTCCGTCTGCCTTAAACAACGTTGGAAAATAATCGTGGAGCGAAATATTTTTCGGATTTTTAAAATGCCGCCCTGCTATAATTTTGATTGCTGCAAAGTCAAACAGCCGGGCGGCCATTTTATATTTTGCTTCTTCTACTTCCTGTTTGGCACCGATATATTCCGAAAGCTCTCTCGGTGTCATTTCCGCAAATTCAAGCGGTGTTATTCCCGATTGGTAAGCTGCAGGGCGGCTTGCTTCGATACATTCTGTCCAGCTCCGACAACGTATTCTTTGCTGACGTCCGATAGCGCTTTGTTCACGATTTCCGTCATGTCCAAAATTGGAGATTCCATCTCCGCTTTCAGTTCGTCGGCTGTCAGCTTTCCCTTGAAAAAACCGTTATCGTTTATGCCCTGTATTATTTCTCCGTATAGCGTGTAAACAGTTTTTCCGTCCTGTGCCGTATATTCGTCAATAAAATCCGCAGCGGCGCTTACATCCTTTATAGCTCCGTCTGAGAACGTCACAAGCGCAATCTCGAGTACCTTCAAGGATGGCCCATTAGCGGCCTCTTTCCAAAATTTCATGTAATCTTTTATTCCGAAACGTTCTTCAAAGCGTTCCATTAAGCGCGTCTTAAAACGTAATTCGATTTCTTTCCCATTTGCAGTAATTATCATAATAATCCTCCTGCTTTTATAAGATTGTCCCCGGTTGCTGGCCGGGGATTATGTTAAGATACGGTCGGAAGTCCTTTTTGCTCGCCTACAACCATGTCACGGTAAATCGTAAGGTTTTCCTGTATAGTGCTGTTGTTTGAAATGGTATCGTTTTCGAGGTAGATAGTGCCGGAAAACTTAAAAGTCAGAGGCTTGCCGCTTTCTGCAGCTGTAGTGTCCGGCAGTTTTACCCAAAAGTAAAGCTGTGTATTTGCATCTGCAAGGGCTTTTAGCGCGTCATGCTGTGCCTCGGAAAATAAGATTGGTACTGTCAGCGTTTCAGACTTTGCCACGCCGCGTGCCGTACCTTCGTTTGGGCTTTCCAAGCAAGAATAAGTTACCGCTTCCGGCGCGGATTTCAGCGTCGGGATTTCCTGCACAAGAAAAATCTGTATAAGGTCTGCCGTTGTGGACGGAGTCTCTTTTTCCGAGTACCAAAGTTCGGTCCCAACGCTTGTTTTTGGCGGGGTTAAAGTTGCACTATATTCTGCCATAAATAATCACTCCTTGATTTTGTTCAAATGCGTTTGTAATAGCGTTCCATCGGACTTCAAAGTATCCTCCGTACCGCCATTTTTTTGTGGCCGTATCATAAAATAGCGGCGTATTGTTGGTTAAGGCAAGATTGTATTCTTCCAGTTTTATTCTTACTTTGTCAAAAATTTTCAGAGCGGAGTACTGGTCTGCCGCCCACACTTCGATGGTAAAAGAAAGGTCGTATGCCGCCATGCCGTGAGGCTTTTCAAGCGGCGGCTGTATAACGCAAGCGGGGAAATATGCATCGCTTTCGGGGTTTGCAAGCATTACGCCATCCTGCCCAATTTCTGAAACTTCTGCGGCCTTGTCAACAACCGTCTGTGTGATAAGCTCTGTATTAATTTCATACAGTTCCATTTGCCGCCTCCTTTATCATGTTTTCAACTGCTTCCGTAATAGTCTGCGTGTTTTTTTCCCTGTTTTGAAACGCCGCAGGCTTTAAATACGGGCGCGAATACATACCGTCAACTTCCCAATACTGCTGTCCGTCTTTGCCTGTTACGAGCGGATACCCGTACCGCGCGAATGACGCAGGAACCATTGAAACGTGAATATACCACGGAATGTGTTTTGCACGCTTAAGCCGAATGGCGTCGTCGACACCCTCGTTATCAACCTTTACACCAGTGCCAAACTCTACATACGGGGCAAACGGTGTAATGTTTGTATCGGTAAATACCCGGCCGGTAAGCGTATTGCCATCTCCGTTAAGAATTTCATACCGTATGGATTTTCGTACCGGTCCTGGCGCAAGGCGCATAGCTGCTATTTGCGTGTCACTGAGTGCTTTTTCCATTCCTGCTTTAATGGCCTTTGGGAGGCCATCTATAATAAGTCTAAACGTTTTATCGAGGTGTTCCACGCCTTTTATTTCGACGGAAAACAGGTTAGACGCGCTCATAAGTTTTCTCGAAAATATCCGGCTTGCAGGGGTAAAGTTCGCCATTTACACCCTGAATGATGAAATCGCCGGGGTTTGCGTGCATTTTCCCTTCAAGCGTCTTGATGTCAAATCCGCTACCATCGACGCAATCACCAACAGTACCATCGGAGAGTGCTTTCTCGAACCAATCAGGCATCGTGCCGCGGTAAGGCTGATATGCATCAATAACGACCGGCTTTTTACGATATTTCATTGCTTTATTTCCTCCTTAAATATGTTCAAAGCGTAGTTCTTCCAGCGTGCTTGCGCTGGAAGAATTTGAATAGGCTTCTAAGTGCTTATAATCCACGGATGCGCCGTGAACTTCCCCGACAACAAATGTTTCATTGTCTGCACATACTACCTGATAAATTTTGTCCCCACGCTTGAGTTGACTATTTTTTTCGGCGTTCCGGCTCGTTTGTATAGTAGCCTTGCCTCTGATAGTCACATTGTGTGTGAGAAACTCAAGCGTGACTGTACATGGCTCCCCGACATTTGCCTTAAAAGACACTCTGCGTAAGCCATCAAGTTTTTTACCATCTACTGCCACTGTTGCATACGGGGATTGAGAATAGATTGTAACATCATGCAAAATAGGCAGTTGCACTTTTTGTACTGGCATATTTTTGTCTCCTAGCTAAAGCTTTTCTGCTGTCTGTTTTCGCGCTAAAATCAGCGTTGGATTTCGTACTGTTTTTATACCCTTAAAAGACGGCCGTATGCTTTCTACTTGATACTCGCCGGTTCCATAGTCGTCGTAGGTTACGCTTCCAACATCAAATGTGCCTTGCTTTTCCGGCTTTGTAAAGTAAAGATAGTCGCCTTTATTAATATTCGGGAGTTGGTTTGAACGGAGTTTGATTATCTCATTGACTGTTTGCCCGTACTCCTGCATATCGAGGGTGGAATAATCCGTTTGAGCATTTAGCTTTGCAGTGCGGAGATTTGTGTATCCGCCTACGGTAACACCATGCTCTTTTTTGGAAACATAGGTAGTTACATAGACAATGGTAATCGTCTGTCGTCTCATAGCCTGTACACCCTTAGATTAGCCCCGAGAATGCGCTTTGTAAGCTGGTCCTCAAGGTCTTGATAGCTGAAACTCTGCCCGCCTGTTGTACTGCCTGTCATGCCCTCGTCGCCGCGCTTATTGTATGCGGCAATGGTGGTGCCACGGATAATCGCAAGCAGGGCGGATGTTTCTTGCCCTGTTTTGCGGTTTGATTTTTCAAGGGCGATATTATAGCAGTCATCGTATAAATCATTGACAATCAGTTTGTCATCGTCCGTAATGTCCGGTAACTGCCGGTATACCTTCTCAAGCTCCGATGTCCTGTCCATAACATTGCCCTCCTCTTAACCGTTAGAAACGATACGCGCGATTGCTATGTTTTTGGGTTTTGCTACAAGGCTCCAATTTGCCGTTGCGCTAAGCTGTGCGTCGGTTGGACTGGAAGTGTAGCTTGCCGAGGGCTTTTTGAATGAAAAGCCGTTTGGATGAATGGTTTCACGGATACGGGTGTACAACGTGTTTTGCCCGCCGTTCTTTGCCGCTTCGCGTGCTACCTCGGACGGTACGTCTACAGGCGCCGTAGCAGTGAGGATTGTCCCCGTGCCAAGAACGTAAGTAGTGTACTCTTTTGCACCGTCAATAGTGCTGTCCGCAACTGGCACACCGTCGTCTACAAGTACGGTCAGCCCGTTTATGTCGGCAATCCTCATTTGGCGCTGAATGCCCTGTGCGTCGGTATACTTTCTATATTCCAGCAGGTCGAGACTTGCGAGACGGTTTGCTATGGTAGAGTGCATCACGGCAAGTGAAAAAATGCCTGCGTTATCACCTACGGCCTGTACTGTGGCGTCATTTACTGAAGTCTCACCAATTTTGTTAGCGTCGGCCACGGAACCCGAGTCTGCGGCAAGCCTAAGCGTATGCTTTGCCCACTCTGTACCGCTGATACCAAAAATCGCGGTGAGAATGTTAATAAGGTATGTCTGCCTTTGCTTATTCCAGTACTGTGCAATCTGTGACGTAATTTGCCGCATGGGGTCTGCACCGGAGTTGTAATCTTTTACAAAGTCGCGAGCGGTAAAGCCTTC
>DOWI01000115.1:18322-24460 GCA_003519645.1 Oscillospiraceae bacterium | reverse complement strand
ACGTTTGCAATTAAGCTTTGGATTGTGCCATCCTGTACAACAGCACCGCTTTTTAGCAGCTCTGTACGCGTCGGGTCAGGTTCATTTTTCCAGTTGTAAAGAAAAAGCTCAGGGTCAAAAGGAAATCCGAGAAAATCTGCCATAAATAATCACTCCTAATTTATGAAAGTTTTATACAATTCGGGGTTCTGCGTTTTAAATTCAATTTGCTTTGCGTNNTACGGTTCCACCTGCATGGTGGTTCTCCGGGGATTTTTGCTTTAGCTTTTCGTTTAGCGCCGATTCCACCGCAGATTTAAACGTTTTTGAAAGGCTGCCGATAGTATCGTTGAGCTGTTCTGCGGTAGCAGTTTTAAAATCGATAAGGTCGAGAAACTGAATAGGAAGTCCCTCGGAATTTGCTACCTTTACGGCCTCGTCTTTCAGTTTATAAGCGTTTAGCTCAGAAAGGGCATCCTGCGCTTTCTTTTCCGATTGCTCCTTCTCGTATTTAAGGCGTTCGTCCTCTTTCATTTTGGCGAGCTTTTCCGCCTCCGCCTGTTTATTCTGAAATTCGGCCTCTACAGTTTCGCGCTCTTTCTTTTTTTCTGCTGCAATCATACGGTTTACATCGTCACGGGTAAATGTCTTTTCAGGCTTTTGTTCCGGCTTTGTGCTTGGTTTCTGCTCTGCGCTGGGCTTTGACTCCTGCCCTTCCGGCTTTGACTCTCCAGCCTTATTTTCAGTTTTATTTTCTTCATCCATGTTATGCCCTCCGCGTTTAACGCCCGCTCGGCATATTGCGTTTAACGCCCGCTCGGCAAATTTTTTATAACGAAAAAAACGCCAATAATCCTTTGGATTACTGACGTTCAAGACGTTCTGAATCAATATTAAATCTGTTTAGCTTTCGACATTTTGCCCGGCTGCAGTAGATTTCAACCTTTGCCCCGGGCGGCGCTCTAAACAAAAGCTTGCCGCAATTCCAGCAGCGGTATTCCACCAGTTCTACGCTTTGTAGTGGCAATGCCCGTCCCAATATACAGCACATCCTTCTTCTACGCAAGACTCTGGTATGCACTTTTGTATAAACCTGCGGTCTGCTGCAATACAATGCCCTTCTTCGTCCCATTTGTTTTTTTCGTGGGTTGTTTCCATAAACGCGTTATGATACGGGCATATTTTCATTTTTTTCTCCCCCTAATTATATCTCTAACTGGCTTGGATAATGCCCTATTTTCTGCGGTGGCTAAGGCCATAAGCAATAAGCGTTGCTGCTATCTCTACAAGTACAGTGCAAACTACTCCTACCCAAAACAGATTTATGTACATAAAAAATCCCCTCCTACGCTATTGCGTTGATTATGCTCCTGCATGGATGATATGGCGGATAAATCGGCGGGGCGTTGATACCAATTTTTATATCTGCCATGTTGTATATTTTGAGATGTCGAGAGCGGCAAGCGTCCGTTGTCCTGTCGTCGATTGTAGCAATAAACTGATACTTTTTAACTCCCGCGTCTAAAAACGCCTGTACAACAGTTTCAGAGACGACGTATGTCATATACATGTCAATCTGCCCTGCGTGGTTGTCTTTGTTGGCTCCGTATTGGCTTCTTCGCAGCATCCAATTCCGCTGAATGTGGAGCGCCTTTTTGTATTGCTCGTTGTCTATGTCGAGTGGGCGGCGCTGGCCTAATCTTCCCGGACCGTCCATCTGCTGCTTCTCGGCATTTATGAGCTTTTGAAATTGTCTTGCCCGATACATTACGTCTGCGTACATATCGTCATTAAATACCCCGCCTGATGGGAGCGGGTCCTCAAGCCATTTTGCTACTGTATCCGCCGTTGGAGGCATTGGATTGCCGACTCCTGTAACCTTTTGCGCTGCCTTAAAATTGCGGCTGTATGCCTCTTGTGATACGTCTACGAGTGTTTCCCGCGTTTTTTGCATAATCGGCTGGTAAAATCCCATAAATGCCGCAATCAAAAAAGCAAGTAAAGCCTCAAGGCCTCTAATACGTGTCCGATTATCTAAGTCTCGCATGATAAGCTTAAACTCGCCAACATCATACCCAGCCTTTTGCCACTGGCCTATCTTTCGGTGCAAACGATTAACTTCGGCTTTTGAAATATTTTCGGAAAGTTGAATATTGCGAAAATGGTCAAGAATATCCTGCAAGTCATCAGATAGCCTTGCTTGCCGGACGCCTATATAGTCGGATAGGATATCTTCCTGTGCGTCCGCGTAGTGCCAATAGCGGGTAATATAGTCAACATCGTTCATTTTTCATCGCCTTTTTGCCTTATGGCATTTCGTTCTTTATTTTGGTTGTCGTTTTGACTTTCAACGTCGGAGCTTTCTTTTTGCCGCTGAATGTTTTCCTGATAGTTTGCGTCGCTTTCGGCCGTCTGCCGTTCCATTTCTTCTTTTGCATCCAAGTCAAGTGCCGCGATGTTTATCGCGGTTTCTTGCGACACAAGCCCGGAGCTATAGGCTGACGTAGCGCGGCTCAAAGACTTATCTACGTCGGTTGGGATATTGCGTTGGAGCTTGATTTGTATGTCGCGGAAATCAAAACTTGCGCCTTTTAAATTTAGGCGTCCGGTAATGATTTCCCAAAGCCTTAATAAACCTTTTTTAAAAACTCTGTCTGTTGTGGCGCAGTACTGGTCGAGCGCATAAAGCTTATAGCCGAGCGCGGAAGCGTTGTCGGCGCTAGAAAACGCCTCGTCCGTCATGTTTGGGACTCCGGTTAGCATTGTGATAAGCTCATGCTGGTTTTTAAGGACGGACATTAGCCCGTCGTAATTGACATCTTTAAGCAGCCATGTAATATCGCCGTCCTGGCCTACTGTCAGAGCGGTAGCTTTCATAATTGCCACTTCTTCCGCTGCCCGAGCGGGGTTTGGCACTTCTTTTCCCGTATTTGGGTCTGTAATCATTGCAGTCGTCTCAAACGTATATCCTTTGAGTATTAGCTTTGCGCTATCATTGTATTGCGTCATATTTGCTATGTTGTTTAGTATTTGCTCATATGTCGTGATAGATGATAGTGCAGGCTCAAACGCCGCTATGCCGTCCGGATTGTCAAACGCTATTCCCGGTACGTCGTCCCACTTAAGTGCCTCCTGCTCGGCCATTTGGCTGTCGCGGTACAGCGTACGGCTTTCATCCGTAATGACTTCCGCAACATCAATTTCCCGTCCCGCAGGGTCTTTTTCCTTCCAGTGGCGCACGAGGCCGATTAGGTTTATTGGCGTGGAAAAGTCGTATACTGCTACGGTCTGCCGAGCGTCAAGCCGGGTGTAAACAATCTCATTGTCTTGGTTTTCATAAACATAAAGATACGCCGCCGCGCAGACGGTATAATCATGGATTAGCTCCGTAAATGTAGCTGCGTCATCGTTGTATTGCTGGATATAGTCCAACGCCTCAGAGTAGTTTTTAACGTACTCTTGCTTTTGCTTATCATCAAGTTTTTCCGCTGCCTTGTCCATGCCGATTGCGGTAAAGGCCCGTTGTAAAAAACCCTTGCCACGCTTTTGCAGTGCGTAGTCTGTCGGCGGGGATATGCTGTACATAGGCGCTTTGCCGCCAAGGTAGCCTTGAACCATATTTACGATGTACCACTCAAACGGGGCTATCCTTTTGCCGTTTGCGCCGGGAAGCTCCGACATCATCATAGTGTCATCGCTTTTGCGACGGTATCTGCGATATAATGCCTCGCGGTGCGCTAAAATTGGAGTGATAATACCAATCAGCTCATTAATATCCTTTGTACTATATTGCTTAAGCTGCTCTGATGTCATTTGCAGCATATAAAATCCTCCTATATCCTGATATGGGTAATGCCCCAGCCGTTGGCCTGCATATCGTCCTCGCATCCATAGCGTGCAGCGTCTATACAGTGGTTATCATGGTCGGGATACTCTGCTTTGAGATTACCCTTTGCATCCCTGTCCAGCTCATAACTGTAAAACTCCCGTGCCGCGTTTGGACATCGTACATCATCAATGACTATCTCATCAAGCCCCTGTAGCCAATGGATACCATAGTCTATACTGTCAGGACCTTTTTTTGCGCCGCGCATCCGCAATCCTAATGCCCTGCACTCTGCAATGCTTTTTGGCTCTGCAGAGTCGCAAATAATATCTTTGCCTTGCCCGCCATGCTCTTTAACTTTACGTACGGCCGCAGGGTTGGAAACCCCTGCAGAGTATATCTCGTCGTATATGTAGAGTGTGCGGTGTTTACGGTCATATCCCATAGCAAGCCATACAAACGGGTCTGTTGCGTATCCCCAGTCAATGCCGTACCGATGGCGAGGCATTTGTTTAATCTCGCTGTCTGTGATTTTGCGTATAATGACATTTTGGAAAACTTCTCCGCCCGTGCCGGTTGCAACGCCCATGTACTCATGCTCGTACATCTCCGGATGTGTTTTTTTTAGGTGCTCGGCATCTAAAAAAAATCTATCGCCCAGCCACTCATGCGGCACTGTCAAATACGTTGTTTGGCTCTCTATCATGTCAGGCATTGTAAATATTGTCGGGTCGTTTACCCATGCTTTTTGTGAGCGTGGAGGGTTGTATGAGTAAAAAACTATAAATTGTGGCCCGCCGCGAAGTATTGACTGCTGTATGCTCCGTATCTTTTCCGGCCCCTCGAACTCGCTAAGCTCCTCAAACCAAAGATACTTAAAGTATCCTTTTGGAGCTTTTATCGATTTGATTTTTAATGGGTCGTCTGCGCCCCGAAAGAGTATCTGCTGTCCTGTCGGTATGTACGTCAATCGCATAGGGCTTGTATTTGCACGCCAAAGGCGCGATACGCCCAGTTTGTCAATCGCCCACAATAATTGAGTGTATACACTATCCTTTAGGTCTACCGCCCCATGCCGTAGCGCGAGGGCGTTTGTAAACTCTCCACTCTGCGCGTCTCTCATCATGCCAAGTGGTATCTCTACGCCGACAAAGGTAGACTTGCAGCTTCCGCGCCCGCCGGCAAGCTTGTAAAATGTATGGCCGCTGGCCTTGATGTCGTTGTGCAGGCCATAAAAAGACGGGGCGATAACGTCACTGAGTTTTGGCATCATCGCTCCCTGATATATCATCTACGATTTTTACAGCTGCGTCTGCTTTGAGATTGATGTTGTCCTCAAACATCCCGAGATGCTTCCCGAGCGTCTCCAAAGCCTTTAGCTTGTCATGCATCCTAATCTCGCGCTCTACTCCATCCTTTGTCCTTTTTACCCGTACAGAGGCTATAGCAGCTGTATCATCGTTGCTTGCTGTTGTTTTTACTGTTGCCGCTCCATAATTGATGATATCACGCGAGTTTGCAAAAGCTACTCTTGCCAGCTCGCGGACAACACGGTCCGCAGTAACCCCTGTCCTTTTTGACTGCTCTGCTATGGCCTTGCTTATGCGCGCGCGGATATCAGGTTTTTTAAGCAACTCGTTGCCTATGCTTCCGGCGCTGTCTGCGCTGTATCCTGCTCGGATGGCTGCCTGTGTGGCGTTGAGGTCTACCATATACTCACTCGCAAACCTTTGCTGCTTTAATGTTAACTTTGCCATGCCGTCAGCCTCCTTTTATAATTGTTTGATGTATTCTGCCGCTTTTACTTTTTTATCTGTGCTTTGCTCTCAATCCCTCTTTTGATTGTGGCCGGTGTGAAGCTGGTTAAGGTTGCCCCTGGAATATTATGTCCGCCGCTGGGACACATCGTTGAGAGGTGCGGGCGGTCTCATTATTTGTGCCGGCATATAATACCCGCATGGTGCGCATTGTTAAGAGGCGTTGCGGGTTTAATTTGAGCCAGCAGCGGGACTCGAACCCGCATACGCCCGGTTACTGCTGCGCAGCTTCGCCGGATAACCACGATTGTACTCTACGCTGCTAAAACCAATTTAGCTACGCTGGTATATTTGCGCCGCCCCGCATGGAGCGACGCACGGAGGAAAGGAGGTCAGCCCGATACTGTATTCCCGCGTCGGTGCCGCGCGAGGGTAGAGCTACCCTTACCCTACATATATATTTTACCACTTTACAGCATGGATAACGCCCTCGCTTGGTCTTGCTATTAAATATTTCATAATTTTTAGTGCCTATATTTGTACAATATTTTATTAAAATATATCGTTTTGTTGTTG
>DOWI01000115.1:0-18306 GCA_003519645.1 Oscillospiraceae bacterium | reverse complement strand
CATTAGGATTGGCGGCCGCGATTTACACGTTGGCGATGTTTTCGGCAATAGCCGCCATAACCCCGATAGGGGCGACGAAAGGGATTTTCCAGAATACGGCACCGAAGATTATGAAAGCATGGAAGAACTTGACGGTACGTGTGCATACGATTTTGGATTTTTATCTCTGACTTATCACGACCTTGATAATTTAAAAAGTGTGTGTTTTGGTGATAGCCATTGCTACGTGATTGCCGGTACCGCATGGGGACACAACGACGACCCCGACGCCGGCGAGGTCGTAATCCAAAACGCAGAAGTTTTGGAAGTTCTATTTTAATTTTGCAAATATCTCTTTTTAGTGTTGACAAACAGTATAAAAAGAGATATAATATAATTAATGGAGGCTATATTATGATAAAGTTGGTAGGAACCGAAAAGCAAGTTGAGTGGGCGCAAAGCATTATATCAGACGCGCTCTCGACAATCGAGGCTAACCGGAAAAAAATAGTCGACACGTATCCCGCAGGAACAATAAAAGATAGTGAGTTAAAAATTTGGGATACAATCAATCAGCAATATCAAGATACGCTTAAGCAGATAGAGGCGATGCCACATAGCGCAGCATTTGTAATTGACAACCGTAAAATGCTCGACAGTTCCCGCATAATATGGGGGTCTAACCAGCTTAGCATGGAAGAGCAACTTAGATAAGTGCGACCGGCGGGACCTGCAAAATGGCCGCCACCATAAATACGGCAGCCGCCGCCGTAAGTGCGCAGACGCTCCCCATGGAGCGAGAGGAAAAATATGAAAGTAATAAAAATGAAGAACAAAACTTTGGACATGAGCCGGAAAAGGAGAAAAATAATGAATAAGCAAACAGAAACTTTGCAGGCGCTTGGCCGTGTTTTGAGAATTTTGTCAAAGGCTAAAAAAAATACGTCAGCGCCCTGGGTAACGCAGTACATCGAGTCGCCAAAGTCGTATCTCTCAAAATATATGCTCGCGGCAAACGCTTCCGGCATGCCGCAGGATACCACGGAGGCAATCGCGCAGGTAATGGACGGTATAGACCTCGACACATTCCAAAGCCTTCCGAATTTTTTGCCTACCGACATGCAGGGTATCGTTTGGCTTGGCTATTATCAATCTGCCGATGTTTGGATGCCTGGCAAATTGCGCGAGGCCGTCGAAAAGTCCGGCCTTACGCAGCAAGAAGTTGCCGAAAAAATCGGCGCTACACAGTCAAACGTTTCGGAGCATTTATCCGGAGCGCGGAAACCGCGACCGGAAATGTTACGACGGTATGAGGACGCTTTAGGGCTGGCTCCGGGGGCACTCCTGTAAGCCCCCACCGTTGCGGCGGGCAGGAGGACAAAAATGGACGGATATTTACTTGGGATTATATGGGGTAGCGCGTCAGTCCATCATCAAAATCTAATAATAAAGAATAAAGATAGATTTTATGTTGACTATGCTGTTACGGCTCTCGGCGGGCATACTCGCATCCAGTATAGCCGCACAGGATTACAGTATACAGCGAATTTGCCGTTGCGCTTTGATATGCTGCAAAAGTATAATTGGGCAATGCGCAATGATAACATACGTCCGTATCCCACTAATATGGATGATGATGTTGGATTTATTTCTGCGTGGGTAGAGCTACATCATGCTTTGGATTTTTGTACTATTCGTGGCGCGAAACATCCGAGGCTACGGATATATGGGAATTGCGAACTAATGCAAACGATAAATCAAAAGATTTCAGAAATTGCAAAAGTGAAAATTAAGACTTTGCAATNNCGCTATACTACCAGTCATATGACGAAATTGTCAATATTCATAAAACATTTTTTCGCCATATAAATATTGACAACGGCAGATAATAGTGCTATTATATAGGAGCAAACTTGTTCGTGCCCTTCACGGGCACGTGGATTGAAATAATTTTATCAACTGCACAACTTTTTTTGTCGCCTCTTTTTAGGGGCGTGGATTGAAATAATTTTACTAATTTTATGGCATGGAAAAGGCAACCCAAAATTGGGTTGCCTTTTCTGCATCTATATCATTTTTAGGCTTTTTGCCAAAGCATAGCAAAATTTTTTCTTTTCCTTTGTAAAATAGTTCTTTCCTACCGGCAGATTGTACTTTTCTTTGAGGGCACTATACGGATTTTCCTTGCGGTTTGCAAGGTTTTTTTTCACAGCTTGTACAAGGTCTTTCCTTGCTTTTTCAGCTTCCGGCGCAAAGTCTACGCCTATTTTGCTTTCCGCCTGCGCAACCGCCGACGCATACGGCTCCACGCTAATTTTTGCCCCTACAATACCGGCACAGGCTTTTACAATGTTTTTATCCATCTTGGCCCTCCTTACAAGACCATCCTTTTCCGCAGCCTTTGTATCTTGTATGTCTCCTGCTCTGCTGTATCGCCGTAAACCATCCTCATTTGGTCTATCATAATCTGCACATCTGCGATTTCTTCCCGTATATTTTCACGGCACTTTTGCATTTCCGGTTGAGTAGATGCCCTACGCAGCTTCAAAAGTGCCTTTGTTAGTTCTGACATTTCCTCAATGCACATATCGCATTGAGATTGCACTCCGTATTTTTTGATTGCTTCCTGTAAAATTTCAGTTCGGTTCATTTTTGGCCTCCCTCAGTGCCTTTTCTGCGGCTTCGCGGGCAAGAAAGACGGTTTTGCCCACATCCTTCTCGCAAAAGAACCGTTCGTTTCCGGCCGGTATCGTATGTATGCCGCGTTTTCGATGCCACGTGTGCAGGAACGACCGTTCCTTTTTGGTCGTCATGCGATAGGTAACGTGAAACTTTTTGCCCTTGTCTACGAACCCGCCGTTGACGCCTTTGTACCGTACCGGCATGATTTCGTTTCCCCATATCCAATACAGCGTTTTATTCAGCGGAATATCAAGCAACTCAAAAATCTTTCCTTCGTCGTACTGCTGAAACAGTTCCGGCAGCATAGCAAGCGTGGAGGCGGGGTTTTCGGCGTAGGCGTCACGCAGACGGGCTAAAATGTCACTCATGGTTTCTGCATTTCCCTCCTTAAATCTTCTTTAATATAATAATTTCTTTTATACTGCCTGCAGGCTCTTTCTGCCGCTTCTCCAAACTTTTTCCAGTTTATTGTTGATGGATGGTAGTTGAGCTTGCCGATTTTAAATTTGTCGATATAACTGCCTATCTCGATTAAATACAGGACATCATTTGCATTAAGCACCGGTTCGCAAGAAACCCACGTCNNGACGGCGTTCCAGCCTCAGGCTCAGCGGTAGAGACGTCGCCCCTATGTAAATATCCTGCATAGGTCACGCCAAACCAATCGTCTCTGTCTAAAAGGTCAAAGTCGTGTGTTGCGTCAGTTCCGTTTTTTGTAAGAATTTGAACATGGTTGCCCGCTGCTTTAATTGCCTTGATAATTTCGCGGGTAGCCGATGAATTGTAGCCGAGCGGGTATGGGTCACACGTAAAGCAGAGATGAATTAGTTTGCCCGTAATCCGCTCTTTGTCAAGCTGCCTTTTCACGGCCTCCACNNCGCGGCTGGATATCGGTACGGAAGGCTTCTCTGCTCTTGCGTAGCACAGCAGGCGCAAAGCAATAGTAGCAGTTATGCGGACATCCAGTGTAAATATTAATTGCATAGTCGCCGTACTCTTTGGCACGGGCTTTTGGCTCATATATCGGTCTCACGGCTGTCATCCTTTCCATCTTTTGATACAGCTCTTGATAATTTCCACAGTTCCTTGTTTTGCTCTATCAGCTGGTCTGTGGCCTTAGCAAGCAGAGCATACAATTCACGCAAATGCCTGTTTTCTTTACTTTCCATAATGTCAAAATAAACAAGCAAAATTATCATAATGCTATCAAAAATCACAATCACAGTGTTCAATTTTCTTCATCCTTTCCATCCATCGGAGCGCCGCAATTTTCACAATATCTTGGAGCGTATATTTTCCCGCAATACTCATTGAAAGTCTGCAAATGACTGCATATAGAACAATTTGCATGAGGACTACTGCACAAGGGTTCATAATAATTTATCCAGTGTCCATGTACCACCAGCTTATACTCTCCTGCGGCGATTTTGTGAAGCATTGAAACGGCCTTTTCCAGAGCCGCCGCATCAGTCCGAAACACATCGTCGTTTCCGTCTTTTGAAAAGAAACTTTTGCGGTCTTGTATCAGATCTTCGAGCCTTGCGATACATTCTTGCAGAGTCATTTCAGGCATTCCTATCATTCCTTCCGTCCTAATCTGTATGGTTTGTTCATTAATTTCAAATGCTTTACATAATTCCACGGCCCCGGCGTCGCCGCCTGCTCGCTGGATTTGATTTCTTCAAGGTTTAACATCGTTCCTTTCCTCCTTCAACGCGTAAAATAATTCGCACCATTTCAGCGCAACTAAGGTCAATTCTGGGCTACTAGAATACCATCCGTTTTTAGCCATCATGAAATTTATTTTTCTGGTTGTGCAGTAAAGATTTTTAAGAGTACAATTTTTGCGGTCCTTATCCAGAAATACAATCATATGGCCTTTTGGGATTTTCCCATGTGCCTGTTCCCAGACGAGTATACATTTTTTCTCCCAGTTTTCATCGTTTTGCTTGCTTCGTGCTGTCCCTTCGTGATAATGGTCGCTAACTTTCACCCAAACATATTTGCCGTCAAAGACTTCAGTTCCAACCGGGTGCGCCGTAAAATCCTTTTTCCCAATTGAAAATACATACGGTTTATTCCGCCGGAGTCCCAGACGCTTGATACACACATCTGAAATATTGCCATGTGTCAGATGTGTGCCAAACGTCTGGTTAAAAACAGTCGCCAACTCTGGGTATGTATATCTGCTGATGTTGTCGCGCAAGAAAGCTTTTTCCTCATCGGTGAATATATGGTCTTTTTTAGTTTTGCTTGCCATTTCCGTTTACCAGTTTGATGATATTTGCTCCTTTGGCTTTACCGTCAGCAACCAGCTTGTCAGTACGGAGCACGATGTCTGCGTTGTTAATCATTTGCTTTGCCAGCGATGATATCGTCTGTGATAATTCGGTTTCCGCTTTGCGTTCCTCTATGGATAAATCCTTGCTGGTGGCGATTCTGATTCTCTCACCTAAAATTTCTTGAAGTTCAAGTAATGTCATTAAAAATCATCCTTTCTTTTCGGCTCTTGCTTTACGGCAGGAGCCGGGTTTACGTGCGCCTTTAAACCGGTACCTATGACTTAAAATAATTTGGTTTGCTCTCCAGTGATAAAGCCTTTTTCAAGGGCCTTTCGCTTTTCGATTTCTTCTGAAATCTCGTCCTCTTCTTCCGAGCTAAACCACTTTCGGAAGCGGTTCAATTCGATTTCATCCAGGCCACTAAACCCGACTTCAAAAATTCGTTTTTTCAGTTTGCTTTTATTCGCTTCGCGGGCAGCAACCCTACGCTCATGCTTTTTAGCTTTTGCCGCTTTCTGCTGGTCACTTGCATGGACAATTTCTATTCCTTCGCCAATGTCTGCCAAGTCCTGCGCTAAGTCGCGGGTTTCCCTAATTTCAGCTCTAAAGTTTGTGTACTGTATCGCAAATGCAGGGTCATTCCGAAATTTAAGCTTGTGCTCATATGAGCCTGTTTTTTCTTTAATAATTCTCCACTTTGCGTACTTTACGATTGCTTCGCAGATTGTAATCGATACCTGATGCTTGAGCAGCTTTTTACCTTTTATTGCCGCGGTTATCACCTTATCGGGAAAAAATCCGTATCCTTTCTCTGTGCAGGTAGCGATTTCATCGTAGTACACGTTACCTTTTTTAGGTGATAGTTCTGTCTGCAAAACATCGCAGTACGAGCATCCGTATGTGGCGCACATCCTCGGGTCGTATGCCATGTGCCACTGTTTGGAATGCCTGTCATAATAGCTTTGGAGTCTGCAAGCGTGGCCGTGTTTTTGAGCGTTGAATGCCTTAAAAAGTTCACCGCTTTCTTTTTCAACATCATCAAGTATTTTGTAAAAACTGTGTTCATAATCGTATGGCTCGTTGACTTGATGGCACGCACAAGAAACTATTTTCCCCAACCTGCTTAGCAATTCGCATCCGCACAGCAGTTCGTGCCTAAGCTGGCACGGCTCTTTTTTGCTGAAATACGGGCATGTAACCGTTGGGTTATCGTTTTCCGCCATCCATTCAACGCCTGCATATGACGTGTGTCCGTTTGTGAAATAGCTCCCGGTTAAAAGCAGTCCACACGGGGTTGAGAAAACCATGCTGTGCAAGTGCTTTGCCGTATAGGTAAATCCACCGTAAAACCAGTTGTAAGGGTTCACATAATCGGGATATTTTTCGCGGGTATATCCTTCCGCAAATAGCTTTTTGGTGAGTTTATTCAGTTCGTGTTCCGGCTCATTCATGGCTCATATCCCCTGGCACGGAATCATTCCAAAATGTTCTTTCATGGTATCTCGGAGTTCGTTCTCCGTAAGCCCGTACTCTTTGCAAATGCAATCCTCACAAATCGGATTTTGATATTTCAGAGCTTTCCTGCAACGGTCGTCCCAAGTGTTTACCTGTTTTCCGCAGCAATGGCAATACTGGTCGAGAAGCCTAAAAATTTTTTGTCCATCAACCGGGTTATCAAGGATTTCATGTCCTTCAAGCTTTCTGCTTCTCATGTTTCCTCCCAGCCTTCTTTTTGGCTTTCTTCCGGTCTTTTCCCGGCTTTGCGTGATACTCAATCATCGTTTTCATACGGCGGTATGCGCCGCCGTCATGGCGCTGCTTGCTTCGCATTTCTGCCCTCCTCTAAAAGTTCACATCCAATTCCGGTTCCGACTGCCGTATGCTTTCCACACTTCATGCAGCAGTACCGGCATATGGATTTTTGTTTTGCCGGGCATACCCGTATCTCGCATATAGGGTATTCACGGTGGCAGTGATAACAGGTCTCGTAAAATTTACTTTTCATAGGGCAACACTTCAACTGTTATGTAATTTTTGTCGTAAAACTTATGCCTGATTTCTTTAACATACTGCCGGCTGTCATCCTGTATTATCCAGCCTTTCATCGCATCCTCAATCATCTTGCCTATGTACGCATGGTTTGAGCAATCAAGCCGGTCATTCCAAAAAAACGATATTGTTACAGGTTTAACGCTTGCTTGCCGTGGTACGTTCTGCTGGATTAAACATGTCTTTACAGTAGAGTGCCAATATTGACTATCTTCTCGCCTTTTTGCCCAATGCTTTCCCGCGTAAATGGCATTCAATCCAAACTGCTTAGCAAACTGTTTCATCCCGGCCTTTGTTTTTGGATATGGTATTGTAAATTTCATATTTTTACCTCAACCTATAATTTTTTTTGATATCTTTGCCGATTACCCAGCAATAATCTTTTGTCCGCTGGTATACTCTGCTGCCGACGGCTTCATCGCAATCCAGTATCTCGTTTATTGTCCGCTCGCTTGAGATAATGGTTACGAGCCTATCGCTGTTATATCGGTAATTCAGCAGTTCAAACGCGACGTTTATATCGCCCTGCGTTGGCTTTTTCTTTTGCCCCCTATCGTCATTCGCCGTTTTAAAAAAGTCGTCTATGTAAAGCACTGGGACGGTTTTAAGAGGGTTTATTAGCCGGCCATACTCATAGTCATCCGTGACAGCAGCTTTAATTTTAACTGCCTCGTCACGCCACAGCATGTATCGTGCTTCTACCCCTTTTTTTAAAAATTCCCCGACTATTGCAGTACATATATGGGTTTTTCCTGCCCCGACTTGCCCGCCTACGTAAAGCCATTTGCCTTTGTAATCCGTCAAAAAACGTTTCGCGCCTAATTTTAATTCTTTCTGCCATCTTTCCGGCGTTTGAAAATTTTCAAACGTGTATTGGCTTAAAAGTCCTTTGAGTCCGCTTCTTTCGATGTTCCAGTAGCTCCGACGGATTTTCATGCAGTCACATTCTTTTGACAACTCGTAACCGTCTTGGAGATAATAAACGATGCCTTTGTTTTTGCACTTTTGACAATCGCAGCCGCTTAAATTCCCTTGCACCGCGTTTAGCACGTCAATTTGCTTTTGCGCATAATTTTCAAAGGATATGCCCGTACTGTGGGCTTTTCTCTTGGCACTTTCCGGTATGTGGTTCATTATTGGTGGTAAGTTCACCGCAATCGCCTCTTTTGTTATCGTAGTTCCCTTCGCTGATTTTTTGCCAGTTGGACGGCTTGAGAACCCAATCAAACGAGCAGCGCCAGTTTCCCGTCCTTCCTGTCAAAAAATCGCTCTGTTCAACTTTTTTGAATACATTGGTAAATTCATCAACCGTAATTCTTTTGCTTTTTATGGCTTTTTTCCGGGCGGATGTCCATTTTGTGGGAGAAACGGGCTTTGGAAGCGATGGGCAATTCGTAATAAAAGATTGCCACACCTGTTCACAAAGTTCGGTAGCCGGTGAAATTTGCGTTTTTTCTCTTATATTCTCTTTATTATCTATATCTTTATCTATATCTTTATCTATATCTGTTGCGTTACATTGCGTTACTGTAGCGTTACATGTAACGTTACATGTACCATCCGCAATTAGATTTTGTCTTTTCCTATGTTTTTCGACTCTAAGCCGCGTTTGGTTGCGGATTTTATCAAGTCCATCTACGTTTTGATGCTTATCCCAGTTTGTGATTGTTATTACGTCATCAAAAATTTCTATCATTCCGTAGCTTTCAAACGTCTTTAAGGCAAGCCTTATGGTTAAAATAGGTCGTCTGAAAATAGTGGATAACATTTCGTCGGTATATGGAATTTTGTCGCTTAGCATCATTACTCCGTGGTTGTTCGTTTTGCCTGCAAGACATAACAATTTAAACCAAACAACTATAATTGCGTCGCCATCAGGCATTTTCTCTATGAGCTGTATTTTTTCATCGTCAAAAATGTTTGTAACGATTTTTATCCATTTTACTTCTGCCAAAATGTTACCTCCTAAACGCTGAACTTGAGCTGCTCAAACTTTTTTTCTTCCCTCGCGGGCGCAAGCATTTGAGTTTCTGCAGCTTTATAAAATTCCTTGTCCACCTCAAAGCCATAGCTGTTGCGGTCAAGCTCAAACGCCGCGCGAAGCGTTGTTCCGCTTCCCGCACACGGGTCAATTACCACGTCCCCAGGGTCTGTAAATATCTCAATCAGCCGCTTTAACAGGCTAACAGGCTTTTGCGTTGGATGTATTTTTGGATACCTTTTTGGGTTGTCTCTCAGCCACTCAAACCAGTCGTAAACCATACGACCGCCATTATTAAACTTTGGCAGTTTGTTGCGGTAAAGGACTATTGCATGCTCCGTGGCCCCAACGATTTTCATATTGGCTTTTAGGGCTTGCGGGGAATAATGCTTGATAAAAAATATTGGATAAGAGTGCATAAACCCGTATTTTTTGCCGTAGTCAATCAGCATTTGGTCTTGATTAAATGCGCAAAAGACTATCATAGCCGGTGCTTTTCCGGGCTGCGCAGGCTCTTTTTTTAAGAGCCTGCTGCAAAAGTGCATATACTCCGGAATTTTAAACCGCCCGTCGGTATTAAAAAAGCTCTTGTTGGCCTTGCTGCTCTCCCCGTTTTGGTTATTGCCATCTTTATACCACTCCGGGTTTGAGGCATAAGCATTGTTGCCGAGATTATATGGGACATCAGCAACGACGAGCTGTGCTTTTGGTATGTTGTAGGCCTTAAAATTTTGGAAATTGTCATGGTATAGTTCAAGCTTTAACTCACTCATTCATAGCCTCCTTTGTCCGTTTGCTTGCTGTTTGCTCTAAATCCATTCGTTACACTTCCATTCAGAACGGCAAATCATCGTCGTC
Organism: Oscillospiraceae bacterium; assembly: GCA_003519645.1. Next base: position 8,475 of record DOWI01000115.1, on the reverse strand, counting down.
CGGCATTTCCTCAAAATCGTCTGCTTCGACATCTGCGGAACCGCGCGCTGGATATGTATTATTGTTGCTTGAATCTTTCTTTGATTCAGCGAAATGCACGTGGTCGGCTACCACTTCAAACGCCTTACGCTTGTTACCGTCTTTATCCGTGTAAGAGCGGGTCTGCAGCGAACCCTGCAGGGCGATAAGCTGTCCTCTACGGAAGTACTTACATATGAACTCGGCTGTGCTACGCCACGCTACACAGTTTATCCAGTCTGTTTGACGTTCCTGCCCCGCCTTGCAATATGAGCGGTCACAGGCTACGCGAAAGCTTACTACCGATGTTCCGCTTTGGGTTTCTTTTAGCTCCGGGTCTGCGGCAAGCCTACCCATGAGTGCGACACAATTTAGCATATTTGGTTTCTCCTAAAAATGATATTTTTGATAAATTAATTTGTCCTCGTCCCAGCTGGGATATTGTGATTGCAAATAGTCATGTATCTTTTTTCTATACCACGACCTCAGGTGTGAGTTATCGTAAGCATTGTGGCAATTTACGCATAGGGTAACAATGTTTTCTTCCACCCCCAGCCCGCCGTGAGAGCGCGGTATATAGTGCGCGTTTGGCATAGCTTCGTGGCTGCCGCAAATTATGCAAGCATGCCCATCACGCTCCCACACGGCGTTTTTTACTCTTGAGGATATATCACACGCTTTTGTCTGCTTGTGCATACTCGGCCTCCATTCTTGCAATTTCATCCGGTGTTTTGGTTTCAATGTCCTGGTCTTGGCAGTCCTGCACTACAAGGTCAATTAGCCGTGACATTTGGGCGGTGTTGTATGTGGACGAGCCATAATAACAAATGATATTTGAGTAGCCTTTGAGCTTGCTTTTGCCTATGTCCTCACACACCCAGCCAATCCCACGTGACTTCCAATTCCGCATCCACTGCTCTTTGGCGTCGTCGCGGACAGGGACAATTTCAAAATTATCTCCGATGTCCTTAATGTACTGCCGATAAATTGTTTTAACCGGGATATGGATTTTAGTTGCTAATTTGCCGGTTAGCAGCCAAAAGTAGGCGTTTGCGTCAAGGGAGCGTTTTTCTCTATGAATTTTTATGTCAGCGTCATATAGTTTGCTTTGCATTTCTGACACAAATTTTTTTACTTTGGCGGGGCTTTTAACTCTTATTTTCAGCCAAAAGCCCTCGCTGTCTTGGCTCCACTTTGCGCTGTCAAATTGGATTTTCATGCTTCTTTAGTCGGCCGCTTTTCCAGCGCCTTTACCATCCATGTAAACTGCTTGACGGTAATATGCCCTAAAGTGTCCGGAGCGTTCTTCGGGTCTTTCTTGGCTATGTAAGCAAGCATAGCCTTTAGGTTCCAGCCGGTACGATGTAATTCTTTGAGGATTACATCCTGTTTGATTTCGTCAATGTACTGCGGAGCGGTGGGCTTTAGCGGCGCATTCAAGCTGTAAACTTCATTTCCCGAATCGTCTGTAATGGTAAGCTCGTTAATGTGCCCGGAAGCATCGTAGCCGATAGACTTCACGCCGTATCGGACAAACGGGTTTTCCATTTCATAACTACGCCCGTCCTGCCGCTTGCGTGTGGCACAATGAATGAAAGTGAATGGGGCCGTGTAAAGTTCCCGGCCAATTCCCCATTTGAACCCGGCACGCTTGAAAGCGTCAGATGCTTCGCCCTTTCGTTGGTTCCCGTCGCCATCGTCCCGGCTTTCAATGCCGCAATCCTCTTTTGAAATCCATTCTTTTTTATCCGTATCGAAAATCGAGATTTCACAGTACAGGTTGCCTTTTACGTCACGATAGGAGCATTTCCAGTTCATGGGGCCTACGGTACGGTCGAGCGTATTCATATCCACACGAGCGGTCTTATAGAGTAGGACAATAGCGCCTTTCCTAGTAACTTTTTTAACTTTAACTTCGATGTCGTCTGCCTCAAGCAGAGGGAATTTTAGTTCCATTACTTTACCCCCTCGACGTGCTCGTGATAGTAGTTGCAAAATTCACAGGCAGGGCAGTAGTCCTTGCACTTTTTATCTTCGCCGGGGCGGCACTGAATAAAATCTCCGCCGTTTTCTTCCATCCACCTTTCAGCTTCTTCCTTACTCTCCATCACCCGGAGAGCTGCCTTGCGGCCTTTTTTCATGACAGCAAATTTATCTCCGCCGTTAAAGCGCTCTTTAGGGGTGCAGACAGGAAGCTCATTATCGGGCAGTTTTTCGGCGTCAGCTATTTGTGCCATCCGGTTACGAATGAAAACATTAATTTGCGCAAAGTCCGCTTCTGAAAAATCGAACCTGATTTGTAGAACTGGGAGTTGCGGATAAGTTGGGTCGAACTTCGCTTTTGATTTCGAATGGTCTTTCATCACGGCAACGATTTGGCCGTGCCTCACTGGAAAACCGATATAGTCCATAATTGCAGCATAAATAAGGAGCTGCTTTTTCCAATCATCGAAATCCCGATGGATGATTTTCCAGACGGAGCAGGTCTTATAATCTGTGATAGTCTGCGTTGCCGCATCGTAAAGGTCGAACCGGCCGGAAACCTTGTAATTGCCGACAGGCATTTCAACATAGGTTTCCTTGAATTCCGTCGCACCCTCAGTCTGATTTTCGAGTATGCTATGTACCGCCGTACCAAACAGGAGCCATATCATATCGGAAACATCCTGCTCAATTTCATCCCCGTGGCGACGCTCAAGAATAGCCTCGCGGATACCTTTCAGTAGAGCCGTCGCACTGTATCGCTTCGGTGTGGGAGTGTAATCGCTCTGTGCCATTTCAACGAAAGCTTGCGGAAGTTTCATCTTATTCGTGATTTTCATTGTCTACCTCCGTGTTCTCGGCCTTTGTGCCGGCGCTTTCAATCAGTTCTTTTTCAAGAGCATTCAGCGAGGTAAGCAACTCTTTTAATTTGCCCTCGGCTCCGTCACCGTCGAGCCAAAGACTGTTGGCTAACTCACCATCTAAAGGCATGTAATCTGACTCGTGATATTTTTCCCCATTGTAGTACCGTACAGGCGCGCTTTCATATCCGTGCTTAAATCCATGGCATGCTATTGCGTTAACATGCCCGTTAATTTCAAAGTTCACTTTTGCTTGTGTTGTTTGATTTATGCGCAAAACTTTAGCTGCACAGTCTAAAATCAGCTGATTTATATTTTTATCCATTTGACAATCTCCGTTTCTCCGTCTATAATGACGGTGTTGTATTATTTTTTGTTGCCGCTTTGCGATTGCAGTCGCAAGCGGCTTTTTTGTGGTATTCTTTGCAACACTCGGGATGTCTTTTATTCCATCCTTTGGCATATCTGATGCGCTGCTGTTTGTGTTGCTGGTAATATCTTCGCTGATAGTCTTTTCTTCGCTTTGCCTTGAGTTCTTCAGGGGTAAGCGTCTCGGCGCTATCGTCGTCAAGCCCCGCCTCGATGTCGGCCTTTATGCACTCCGCACGCCATGCGGCATACGGATTAACTATCGGTAAAATTTTAGTCACCTCCTACATAATCCCTGTAATCGGCTGTGCCGTGCTTGTCCCATACTGACTATGCCGATGTGTGTGTCATGCTCTACGGCCTTTTTATACTTTTTGCAGCTGTGCCGGCAGGTATTTTTATGCGGCTCGCACGGGCAGCTGTAGCATACGTTATACACGTCTATGCCTCCTATGTACCCGCCAAAGCAGTTTTATATTTGCACAGCGTATTTTTGCGCGCATGGTATGTATGCCACAGAGCAGGGTGCTAACAACAATTACGGCCGTGCCGATGATTACAAGGTAGAGCAGGGTGTCGATTAATGCGGTCATGGCTTGTCTCCTTCTTTCCCCTTTTGCTTTAAAATTTCCATGCGCAGGTCTTTTAAAAGGTCTATACTCGCCGACTTGCTTGTATCGCTAAATGGATTAATGCCTTCCATTAATTTCAGCCGCTGAAAAAAGCAATAGCGATAACCTGCAAAGGCCTTGCTTGCGTACTCTAAGCTGACAATACGTTGCTTATTTGGCAGTACTATTTGCCGTACTGTCAGCTGTAGCACTGGGACTTCGGCCAATACCGGCCATTCCGGCCACGTATCTAAAAACTCCGCGCGTTTTGCTGTATTCGTCAAAGCAAGTATCTGTTCCTCGGTAATTAGTTCTTCCATCAGACTTTCCCTTCCTTCTGCCGTTTCCTAATTTCGCGGTTGACCGCCGCCAGACGCGCCTTGTTCCCTGCCGGATTGTCCTCAAGGTAATAATGTGCTTTCAGCAATTCATCCTTGCTTGCGTACCCGAGCGCCGCCGTAAAATTGCAGTCGGTCGCCGGGACGGTTATTAACGTTTGATAGTTGTCCCATTCCATCAGCTTGTTACCTCCTATCTTGTAAATTTTCATAGCTTTGCGCTTCCTTTCTTAGGCGGACTGTTGCTGTTTTATGTATGTTAATAAGTCATCCTTGTTTACCGCCCACTTTTTTGTACCATTTTTAAAAGCCGGAAACTTACCGCTCTGTGCGTCTTTTTTCAAACCGTCATACGAACGTCCAAGTATAATACATGCTGTTTGTAAATCCATAACGACTGGCACTTGCCGCCAATTCGTATATGTTCGGGTGTACATTAAATCACTTCCTTTATCCTGCGTTCGCCGTTATTTTAAGGTTTTGAAGTGCTGCCTTAACCTGCTGATAGTTCATACCCATTTCAAGCATTACGGCAACACGGTTTTCCATACATGATATTGCTTCAAGCTCACCTGCTGTCATATAATCGGAAGCGGTTGCTTTCGGTGGCGCGTTTCGCTCTTTTCGGAGCTGCTTAGCTGTTTTGCCGGTAGCAGTACGGTAAATAAGGTCTGTATAGTTTTTGTACCACATGTTTTTATGTGGGCTATCCGGCAATGCTTTGATTCCGTCGGTAAGAGATTCTCTTATTGGCTTGCGGTTGAGCTTTGCAATCTGCCGCCGTTGCAATTCGGTACGCATAGCGTAAAACTGTTCAACCAATCGGCGCTTAAACTCAACAACGACTTTAGTATTTTTAAGCAGCGTCATTAAAAATGTTGCTTGCGGTTCGTTAAGCCGGTAAATTTCCTCCGGCCTGCCACCGGTACTTTCGGTCGTATATGCGCCCAAAAGTCCGAGCTTCTTAAAATCTTGAGTATGCGCTGTAATCTGTTTCTTTATGTACTTATGACTTACGCCTGAAAACTCTGAAATTACTTTTGACGTTGTAAATGGTTCCGCACCAATTTTGTTAGGTTCAAGAAATACAAGGTTGTCCATGATTTTCACCTGCCTTTGTTATTTCTAAGCCGACTTATAAAAGTCTTTCGGGTCTTTTCCAATAAAATCGCAAATAGCAAGGTATTCATCTGCTCTTAATTTGCGCTTTCCAGACATTGAATTGTAAAGCGCATTTTGCGATAGTCCTGTTTTTTGCGCAATTATTTTTATTTGAAATCCTTTATCTTTTACAAATTTTGATATTTCGCTTGTAACATCATTCATGTTTTCACCCCCCTCGCTGTTTTAGCGACTATTCATAGTATAAACGCTAATTTAGCGATTGTCAAGGCCTATTTTGAAATTAATTCGCTGTTTTTGCGAATATTTTTATTGACATCTATAAAAGATAATATTATAATAAAAATAATAAATCGCTATTATAAAGAATGTGAGTGTTAAAATGACGAAAGAAGAAATAGCAACAACCTTGAAATTATGCCGTATTAATGCGGGCTTTAATGCAAAAGATGTTGCAGAAAAGTTAATTTCTATGGGGGCTATAAAAAGTGTAAAGTCTTTTTACAATTGGGAAAGCGGAAGAACACAGCCGGATGCCGATACATTTATGTATCTTTGCAATCTTTATAATGTAGAAGATATTATGTCAACATTTGGTCATCAAAATTCTTCTTCTAAGTTTTCCGATGCTAAGCGTTCTTCCGAAGATGATTCCCTTCTATCTGATTTTCATAAGCTTAACCGTAAGGGTAGAGAAGCTGCCTTGGGGGCAGTTAAAGGCTTTACATTTGTGCCGGAGTATACAAATATCGAGGATGAGGAAGCCATATAATTATATTGTCGAAATATAGGAAGAAAAAACGGTGAATTTAGATAAAAAATAAGCCTATAAGTTACCTGTAATAACTTATAGGCTAAAAATAGAAACTCCGAACCGAATTCCCAAATAATATTATATTAGTTTGACTAAATTTGTCAAGGAAAAGGAGTTCTTAAAATGCAAGGTTTATTTGTTTTCTTAGGGCTTGTAGCGTTAGTGGCTTTCATAATTGCGCTGATTAAACCACAAAAGTTAGTGTTTTGGACGCAAAAGAAAACGCGGGGGATGGCGTGCTTATATCTTGTAGCAATGTTTATATTTTTTATTATTTCCGCGTCGGTAGGGGGTAGTTCGAGCAGCACAGCAGCAGTTTCGACCGGTTCAACATCAAAAGCTGAAAGTTCGGCTGTATCCACACAAAGTACGGTGCCAGTATCTTCTGTTGCTGCCTCATCCAGTACGCCGTCTTCATCAGCGGCTTCAAAGCAATTTGACACGACATTTTCAAGCGGATTTTACACTGCCGGTATTGATTTTCCTGCGGGCACATATAATTTAAAGGCTAAAAAAGGCGGGGGAAATGTAACAACCGACGACGGAAGTTTGAACGTCATTATGGGTACGCAAAAGGATGATATGTATGAAAAAAATTATAATAACGCCGAATTTGGCAGTGGTACGGTTTTGCAGCTTGCGGGTGTAAGTATTGAAATAACCAGCGTAGATAAAGTTAATCCAACGTTGCAGAAACGGCAAAATACAGCTACGAAAGAATATACTTTTTCTTCAGGAAATTATACAGTTGGAAAAAACATTGAAGTGGGAACATATGATATTACTGCTCAAAAAGGCGGCGGCAACGTTACGACTGACGATGGCAGTTTAAATGCGATAATGGGGACAAGCAGTGACAGTATGTATGAAAAAGAATATAAAAACGTGTCTTTAGCCGAAGGACAAAAATTGTCTGTATCCGGTGTAACAATAAAATTAGCACCAAGTAAATAAACTTAAAAAACCGCCCGCCCCGTCTTGCACACGGAACGAGCGGCAACTATCAGCAGGGCTGACAGTACGTTAATAACGCAATTTAATTATACTGTTTTAGCCCTCTAAAATCAATAGGAGGGTATTTTTATGCCTAAAAAACGTAACGCAAAACGTAAAGATGGCCGCATTCCCGTACAAGTTTATCTCGGCAGGGTTGATGGCAAACGTAAATACAAAACTGTCTATGGCCAAACTCAAAAGGAAGCTAACGAAAAGGCAAGGCAGGTTAAAATTGAAATTGACCATGGCGTCGACGTAACGGCAGAGCAGGATACCTTCTCTATGTGGGCGGATAGCTTTTTAAAAAAGAAAAAAGCTTCGGAAGTTTCGGAGAGCCAATACCGAAATTATAAAGGTACTGTGAAATATTTAAAAGAGCAAATTGGCAGTATGCATATTAAAGATATACGGGTTCAAGTTTTGCAGGACATTATTAATAGCCTTGTCGAATATAATCCTCATACAGCACAGCCAACATCAAAGCGCACACTAAAATTTGTGTTATCAACTGCAAGGCAGATAATACAATTAGCTGTAAAAAACCGGGTAATTACTTATAACACGGCAAATGATGTTGACATTCCAACAAACGCTCCGCAAGAGCATAGACGTGCTCTAACTGAAAAAGAGCAGCAGTGGATAATTGATACACCCCACAGAGCGCAGCGGGCAGCTATGATTATGATGTACGCCGGATTACGCCGCGGCGAATTAATTCCTCTAACATGGAATGACATAGATTTAAAAAAGAAAACAATTCGTATAAATAAAGCAGTTGCTATAAAAGACGGTAAATTACAGGTAAAGCCTTTTACAAAGAGTGAAGCCGGTATGCGCACTATAGATGTTCCCCAGCGTCTTGTTGATTTTCTTACTAAAGAACGTAAACAAGCATTTGGTGGCAGTGCTGTAAATCCACTTGTATGTCCTGCGGTTAATGGTGGATTAATGACAGATACGGCGTGGAGGCGCATGTGGAGCAGTTATCTAACTGAATTAAATTTTAAGTACGGAAACAGGATGGATAAAAACGGCAAAGTGGCAAAATCAAAATACGATTCTAACGGAATTGTTATGACCATTCCGCATTTCACTGCTCACTGGCTTCGCCATACTTTTGCGACATTGCTTTATATGGCAGGCGTCGACGTACTTACAGCTAAAGAGCAATTAGGCCATGCCGATATAAAAACTACCCTTCAAATTTATACACATCTTGATAAACAGTTCAAACGTAAAAGCATGAGTAAATTGGACGACTATTTAAGCAAATGCAAGTCAAATGCAAGTCAGGCAAACGCGCCAAACCGCATGAATGCTGAATAATTTGCATTTTGTCTTCCGCCTCCTAAGCGGTAGGCCGG
>DOWI01000456.1:3647-5944 GCA_003519645.1 Oscillospiraceae bacterium | reverse complement strand
CTCCCGCATAGGATGCATAGGCGAGCAGACCGGATGCATGGGCGAGCAGTAGGCAGAGCCTACGACCAGCTAGGCTTTGCCTGCGAACAGCCTCGTTGAAATGGTGTGAAGAAACGTTATTTTGCTTCGCAAAAAACGGGTCTAAGCAATTTCTTCCGTTATTTTAATGAGTCATTCACTGCTTACTTACCGATATTGCTTCATGCATATCAGTAAAGAATTCGTTGTACCTGAGTGATTCAGGTATTTTAGTTATGCCGCACCATAATGATAATGGTAGATCCTCTCCGTCAAAATTAATTGTTTCGCCGTTTTTACTCATTACCTTTTCGGACAAGTCTTTTACAGCCTCATAATCATACAATCCGGTTATAAGAGCAAATTCATCGCCACCTATACGCATAAGCAGCATACTATCATCAGCTGATTTTTCAATTCTCGACGCTGTTTCAAGAATTGCAAGGTCACCGGCTTTTTTACTCCCTCACGGGCAGCCGATATGGCTGCCGCAACCCCTGCAAGACCTCCACCAACTACAATAACATCATATAACTTCATTGTGTTTCTGCTCATTACATTTCACCTCAATTTATCGTTTTAATCTCCACATTCCTGATTCGTCTTGCGGATCATACTACTAGAAATAAACAAACGGGCTTTCCGTTTCAGTAGCAGTACGGATACTATACTGAAGTTTAATCGGCATACGCCTTTATCGAATACCTGGCAGCCAGTTTTTCAGCCTTATTCAATACAATATCCGCAACTGCTGTGACCCGGGCGTCTTCCATTCCTGTTAATGCGCCGATATGCGGCTCGGAGATTGCTCCTGCCCCGATTACAGCTATCTCAAGCTTCTTTTTCAATTTATATCCCTCCGATAATTACATCTTCCCATATGCATCAATATTCCGGCAGCCTTTTACCTATACATTCGGCAACCTCAACAGACTGAATCGTTGTTTCGATCTCCTGCGGATTATGCCCCGAAATAAATGAATCAAAAAATGAAGCATTCTCATAATAAATCCCACTTGTTTCGAACGGTTCATCCCCATCCAATACTTCCTTGCCGGTCAGATCCATAATAACACAATTCTTCTGTATATATACGAGCTTCCCGTCCGAGTCGTAAGAACCCCTAAAAGGCATATGCAGAAGAAAAGTATTATCAAGAGCGTCGATCCGGACCCTCTCATCCGTGGCACCGGATACAGGGCAAAAATTAATGCTTGCAGTCGCCCCGTTTTCGAAAATGCAGTGCATATAAATATTAGCCACACCATGCCCCAATTCCGGGAATTCCTGATAAAAAAACTTCACATGCTTATAATCGCTGTCCATAATATATCTGACAACATCTATTCCGTGGATTGCCGTCATTGAAAAATCGGGATCCCTCCGGTTGAACCGTCCCATATGGTACTCTATATTTTGGATGGTCCCTGGTTTGATGTTTTCCAGCATCAGTTGTTTTAATTTTCTTACAAGCGGCATGAATCTCCTGTTAAAAGCAACACGGTTCGGGATATTGTATTGCTTTGAGATCGAAAGTAATTCACGCGCTTCCCCGGAGTCTTTGCCGGGCGGTTTTTCAAAAATTACCGGAAACCCGTGTTTCATCACTTTCGAAACCACATTAAAAGTTGCTTCAATTGGAGTAACAATAGAAACAGCATCCGGTTTTTCTTTATCAAGCATTTTCTCAAAATCGGAATAATACTTCATAAAACCAAATTTCCGGCTGTATTCGGCAGCTTTGCCTCCATCGATATCACAGCAGGCGACAAGAACCGCCTGCGGATTAAAACCGGCATATTTTCTCAGGGATGGTCCGTGTACCCTGGAAGATTGACCGCCGCAGCCGATAAGACAAATTTTAAACATACTATGATTACCCCCTTTTTACAGTATAACAATTCGGACATTAACCCGAAAGTTTATATCTGGATTACATCGCCCTAATTTTCACTCGGCTCATACATGGCTTTTATTGTACGGATAGTCAACCACCCATACTCACCTCTAACAGGAGATGGCTTATTTTCTATAATGTTTTATCCATTTTAAGCATAAATTGTCCACTATTTAAAAATTGCTTTTCCTCCCCGGCATCGGCATTCCAGCATTTTGCGGACAAAATTGCAGAGGGGCGCAATCCACAGACAAATCTGGATATCAATACCGTGGATACCAATATCATTTATCATGATGCTTATTATCGAAATAGTCCCTAGGAGCCTGCTCGGAAAGCCATTATTTCTAATAAATATACAAAAAACACTCACTTTTTCAAC
>DOWI01000456.1:0-3626 GCA_003519645.1 Oscillospiraceae bacterium | reverse complement strand
AACCTATTCTGGAATTCCATAAGGAACTTCTTTGCAAATTCGGGATCGCGTTTTTAAGCATTATATCCTAAACCTGCTTCAATCTATACTCCCTCAAATTCTACATTTTAAAATATATTATTTAATACATAGATTCCTAGCAACCTCAACAGATAGCACTGTTAAAGATAACAGTTGTTACTGCGTTGCAATTGTTTTATACAGCGCTGACATTATGCTCCTACCCCAGGATTGCAGGCTGCATACCGTGTAAGGAACAGTATTGCCTGAATATGNNATGGCGTTTCAATCGTGAATGCCATATCGACGTTCTTCTTCAATGCAAAGTAGTTCTTGCTGCTCGGAGTACCCACCTTATTATACGGCCCTCCATAGAACAGATCATTTCTGCAGTTGTTATACAGGATTGTATCCGGCACCGGGTTTTGGTTTGTTATTTCGTATAGATTGTCCGCAAATACCAACTGTAATTCAGGCTTGTCCGCTGGTTGCGGACCAAAATGAATATGGGGAAGATTGTCAAGCCCGCCCCATTTAAATGGCGAGTGGAAATCAATAAATACAGCGATCGGCATATTCTCTGTATAACGGTAAATAGCCCTTGTATAATTGTATATCGGATTTTCAATGTAGTCGCGGTTATGGTCATGCGGAGCTCTGTCCTTGCCCTGGTCACCGTTTTCAACACCATCTATATCAACGAAAGGTATTATATGAAAGGTATAATTGTCAAGTAAAACAGAATATTCTTTCACTATAGATGAAATTAAGCCCTCAAGTGCATATGAGGCGGTAGATTCACAGCAGTGATGCCGGCAGGTGAATATGATATTTTTCGTGCCGCAGCCGATTTTAACAAGAGGGATCTCCCGATCCTGCTCACTGTACGTGAGTATTTTCCGTTCAACCTCCGGATTATTCGCAATTGTTTTGAAAAAGTTGTCAAAGTGCGCAAGCTGGTAGGGCAGAGAGAATGCGAAATATTTTATTTTCTCCGATTCCGAAAAGCTGTATTTAAACGAAGTGCCGCTTATATAACAGCTTTGCCCGTTAAAGCTCCAGTTATATCCGTCACCGCTAACCGCCGGGCCGAACGGGCAGACAACCTCACCGTTTTGAAACTCGAAAACAAGATTCTTGCCCTGTGCGCCCTCGACACGGAAGTTCCAGTAAAACCACCATTGTGTTGTACCACGCAGTTCCTGTTCAAGTTTGACTGTACCGCCATCGACAGATAACAGTTTAATATTACCGCCAGTGTAATCGCCGGATATTTTCAATTGGCATACCTTCTTCCATCTTAAATTTACTCAAGTTTTATCACTCATTAACATCAAATTTATATAATGATTGATCCGCCTTTTGTGAGTGTTCCCCTTAATTATACGACGACTCTTGTCGTCACATCGGAAAACGCCTGCAAATCCATTTTTAAATGGAACTACTGCACTATTGAAGATGCTGTTCGATGAAGGAATTGCATCCCTCATAATATGACCGGATTCCTCTTTGACCGCCATACAACGTCCGACACATTATCCGGTCTATCCTCCCAGGGTACGCCAGGCAGAGAATCATCTTTTATAATTTGTGTACTGTTCATTAATTAACCTCCAAAATGTCTAGTTATCTACCTATTTTATTTTCCTCCGATAATTATATCCTTAGACACACTACTGCAATAGAATGTCTGTCTCCAGAAAATATTTTAGTATATCTTTTTCGTAATATTCTCCGGAGACTGGCCCAATCACTCTATCAGATATGCTCTATATGCAATTAGAACTGAACTAATTTATTAAGCCCAATTTTTGCAGTAACCTTCTCACAATTACTACTGCCTCTGCTCTTGTAATAAAGTCCTTTGGTGCAATCAAATTGCTAGTTCTACCAACAACAATTCCGGTTTTTATACAGGCTGCAATAGAGTTCTTAGCGTAATCTGCGGATTTGTCCGCATCAATGTAGTTTTCTAACAGCTTATCTTCTTCACCATCGCTGAATTCTACTTTTTGCTTTACTATTTCCATTGCTCTGGCTATCATAACCATAGCCTGCTCACGGCTGATTTTTAAGTCAGGATCAAATTTACCGTTTCCATATCCGGCTATTATGCCATACTCATACGCGGCCGATACCGCATCATAATACCAGGCATCTTTTGCTACGTCACCGAAAACATCCTTGCCANNGCCGAGCTTCATAAGGCCAAGTGCTTTTGATATAATCGTCGCAAACTCTGCTCTGGAAGTATCTCTTTCAGGCTCAAATATCTCTTCGGAAACGCCATTTATAATAAGGCGTGAACCCATGTCATTCACTGCATCCTTTGCCCAATGTGTCTCGACATCTTTAAAGCTTTTCAGGTTCCAGATAACCGAATAGGTACTATTAGTCATACTGCTGATTTTTGCATAGTATTTGCCGTCAATCACAGTTATAACGGTCGGTACATGGGAGAAGGTTCCGTCAGGATTGAGCACCACACCGGTTGTGATTTTGCCGGGATCAACACCTTCAGGTATTGCAACCATTCTCTCTATATAGCCGTTGAATTTCGAAACACTGACTGTTTTGTCACCACTTGTACAGTAAATTTCGAACTCCACTGGTTTCACAACTATTTGATAATTATTCTTATTAGCTGTCTCTTCAATTATTTTTATTATATTCTCCGGCGGTTCCGACACTTTTATATTTACAGTTATATCCTTAAGTTCAACCTGCCCGCCATACTGCGATAAGACATTATCAATGCCAATTTGCGCCGCAGGAAGCGTATAAATTACATTCTCGGTTCTAATCTCAAGAACAGCCCCCGCAGCTTCCATACGCCTTACCGTCTGTGCATTCAACCGGCTTACTACAACATCAGAATCATTTTTCGCAGATAATGTTAATAATGCGTTGTCACTTTGATTTTGCAGAATTTCTTCAACCCTTTTATCATCTATCGAAATAGTTGTCACAGTTTTATCTTCAATTACTGTTGTAGTTGCAGTTGCCATTGTTACCGTATTACCATTAACAAGCATTTCAATCCCTGTTTCAGCAGGTATTAATTGTTCCTTCTCCGGCATATTTGCTGGCGGATTACTATCGTCTTCCGGATCATCTTCGTTTGAAGGCGCATATGGCGTTACGGTGTTTGAAACCGCAGAATCCATACTGCTTCCGGCTGCGTTAATAGCCCTTACAGTGAATGAATAAGTTGTTCCATTTGACAATCCTGTAACAATAATTGAAGTGTCTGTACCTCTCGCTGTTATACTTTCAGGATTCGAAGTCACAATATATTCTGTAACCAGACTTCCGCCATTATCCAAAGGTGCTGTAAAACTTACCGTTGCTTGTGCGTTGCCTGCTACTGCCATTACATTTATAGGTGCTCCCGGTATGGTTTTTGGTGTTGCACTGATTTCAGCAGAATATGGACTGTCACCGCCTGCATTTGTTGCCTTAACTGCAAAATAGTAAGTTGTTCCGTTGGTAAGCCCAGTCACATCATAGTCATATACAAATCCTGCGACTGTAGTTACCGGTACCGAGTATGAATTGGATACCGTACTTGTATAAACTTCATATCCGGTTGAACCGTTCACTGCGCTCCAGGTTATATTTACATG
>DOWI01000182.1 GCA_003519645.1 Oscillospiraceae bacterium | reverse complement strand
TATCATTGCAGCATCAAAATAATCTCGCGCGGTAAAGGGAAATCCGCCGTTGCTGCAGCCGCTTATCGGAGCGGAGAAAAAATCACAAACGATTATGACGGAATCACCCATGACTACACCAGAAAAAGCGGTGTTGTTCATACTGAAATACTGTTGCCGGATAATGCGCCTGCTGAATATGTAAACTGCCAGAGCGGCTCGCTCCGTGCCGTTTTATGGAATGCGGTTGAAAAAATAGAAAAAGCAAAAAACTCACAGCTTGCTCGTGAAATTGAACTTGCCCTGCCTGCTGAACTAACAATGGAGCAAAATATTTCCCTTGCCCGTGATTATGTGAGAACGCATTTTGTTTCGGCAGGAATGTGTGCCGATATTTGTATTCACGATACCAGCAGCGGTAATCCTCACGCGCATATTCTTTTAACCATGCGCCCATTTGAACAGTGCGGGACATGGGGCGCGAAATCGAGAAAGGAGTATGTTTTAGATGAAAACGGTGAGCGTATTAAATTAAAAAGCGGCGAATTTAAGTCCTATAAACTCAACACGGTTGACTGGAACGAACCCACAAAAGCAGAGCAATGGCGGGCGGCATGGGAAATCGCCGCCAATGCCGCTTTGGAAAAGTACAGTCACGAATCCCGTATCGACCACCGCTCATATGAACGGCAAAACATTGAACAAATCCCAACCGTTCACATGGGTGTCGCCGCCACGCAGATGGAACGCAAAGGTATTGTCACCGAGCGTGGAAATATGAATCGGGAAATTTCCCGCATAAATCAAATTCTGTTTGCAATTAAAGCGAAGTTGAAACAGTTTAAGGGCTGGTTGAAGGCGGCGGTTGCTCCCGCCGTTAATACCACAAAAGCAGAAAAGCCGTCCATCATGACGCAGCTTGATAAATACAAAAAAGCGGTTGCGGAAACGAAAAACCCGGAGCCACCCCCGCTTGCCGATTTATATGCGCGTTTTGAAGCCGCCCATAAAAATTTGAAGCGGGTTGATGTGCGCTTGAAATCCGCAAACGGGGCTGAAGAATATAACGGAATTTTACCCGAAAGGCACAAGGCGTATGCCGCATATTCGGCTTTAAAAGCGGAGGTTAAAAAGGCGGAGAAAAATCTTCCGCAGAAAAAACCAAGGTCAAGAGATATGGAGCGGTGATTTTAATAATTGCCGCCTATGGGGCAGAAAGCAAAAACTTGGCGTTTTTTAAATTTTTATTCTTTTTCGCCATTTAATACTAATCACAAATTGAAGATGCCGTTTTGCGGCACCCGGCTCGTTTCATTAGTTATTTTGCATATAGCAGACATTTTGAAATCCGTCAAAAGATTGGCGTTGAACGGTAGCGTGAACACGCTCTAATTGCTTCTTTGTTTTTCTCTTAATCACCCTTTTAAAAAGGTAACAAGCGGCTGGAAATTCCAACCGCTTGTTCAAGATTTTAAGGCAGCGATTTAATTGATTAGATTAATGTCTAACAATAGGGGATTATCACGCTTGAACACACCTGCTCTCCTTTTGCTCCGCTTGAAGTAGCTATCAAATAAGTTTTTACAAACCTCTGTGCGAACGCCCCAAAGGCGGTTCCATTAATGTTATGAATCTATTTTACTGCCCTTCTTTTTTTGCTTTTGATGTTCAATGCAATAGCCATTCCTCCCGACACAAAGAGCAGTGCGAACCATAAATACATATTGCTGTTATCCCCGGTTTTAGGAGCTTTATCATCTTGCTTTTTCTCTTCAATAGTAAATTCAGCGGAAGCCGTTCCACTTGTTGAGACGATACCGATTGTATATGTTCCCGCCGAAAGGGTTTCGAGGTATTCCTCTTTTAGCTCTATAACAATGCTTCCATCGGAGAGATTGTAATGACTCGGATGAAGGACATCGCCATCCACCGTGACATGTATAAAATCTTCAAAGGCAGCATTTGAGCGAAAGATGAGGGTGCCGCCGTCTCCCAACCGATAGGAACGGCCTTCTCCTTTGGTCATACTCGGGGGTAGTTTTTCAATAGGTTCGGTTTTGGTTACACCACAGAACGTGCAAGTATAGGTTATTAAACCTTCTTTTTCTGCTGTCGGCTCCACCGTCACCACACCACTATCCCATGTATGTCCATCATTAACCGTTATCGTAACCGATGTGCTGTTTCCGGATTTATCGGTTGCGATGATGGTTTGTTCCCCTGCGGCGGGATTTACGGTTACCTGTCCATTGTTTAGACTTACTTCCTCCCCATTTAATGTAACCGTATGCAAGTTGTCATCGGACACGGTCACAGTAACGGCTTCGCAGTAGACTGCACCGTCCGTTACGCCGCTGATTTGGGGAATGATGTTGTCAAGAACAATGCCGTCTGTGTTTATGATCGTGCTATTGCCTGTTTTGTCGGTGATTTTTACATAAACCACATGATTGTTATTGGGGTCAATATTGAAAGAATCGCTGAACTCCGCCCAATCTGCGATGTTTTCAGCTTCTGTTTCAGACAGCGCTCTGTCGGACAGAGAATAATATATCTTATCTACACCGCTTTCGGCATCACTTGCACTGACTGAAACGGTTTGTGTTTCTTTAAAGAAAAGACCAAATGTAACGGTATTAAGGAAACTGTTCCAATTGTGCGTGTCTATGGAAATGTTCCCCGCCGGCGAAGTTGTGTCAATAAGTTTGGGAATAGCAACTAACTTCGTTTCTCCGNNTTCCTGCTCTCCGTCTTCAAAGTATGTTGCCGGCTTTGTAATTTGCCCCGGTGTCCAAGTATGCCCGTCATTCACCGTAATAGTAACAGTCGTTGTATTGCCCGCCTTATCGGTCAAAACAATGGTTGAAATACCATCAAAAGGCTGAACGGTGAATGTGTTGTTCACGATTTCAACCGATTGCCCGTTGACCTCTACCGTATCGATGTTTTCATCCACTGCGATAAATTCAGTAGCCTCACAGAATGTCTTTCCGTTTATATCACCCGTCAATATCGGGGCCGTATTGTCTATGGTGACATTCATGTTAACACCTTTTTCAACCGAANNCGCAAATCTCCGTTGCCTTATCTTCCGCATCATCCCTCACAAGAAACCGAAGGGTGATAAGGGTGCCGGCGGGAACGACCGTATCCAGTGTAGTTCTTGTTGTTAAAAATCTAAAAGTCCCTGTGGTTAAATCCCTTTGCAATGTGAACTGTTCCTCACTGAAAATACTGCCGGTTGCAACTTCGGTCAACTCCAGAACGCTGATATCAAAACTAACACCGGCCAAAACACCCCAGATTGGCGTATCTGTGCTAACAGTCAGGGGAACCTCAAACTCCTTCCCGCGGTTTAGAACCACATCATCCGCGTCGATAAGCAAATTTACTGCACCGGTTCCGGATCTTAACATTAATGACATTGGCATTGCAAAAGATGTTTGCTGTGTGCCGGTATTGGCTTCTTGATAAGCCTGCGCAGGGATATTGGTTGACAAAAGGACGGTTTCTATTTTATTTCTGTCGACATTGTTTATGTTATTGACCGTGTTTCTCGGATATTCAAGACTTATCGTATATTTGGGCGCTTCTCCTCCGAACAGTTTTAAATATTCTGCCAAACCTTTATTATCAATCTCAAAGGATGTCATTCCGGTTAAGATGATAAAGCTGTCATATGCCGGATTTCCAGAAGTCACTGAAAATATTGGCGAACCGACATAATCCATGGGGTTATAGTTATTCATAAACTGGTCTGTAATAGTGCAGTCATGGGAATAACTGTAGTTGGTTGTCTGTGCCAAATCAATGTTGCCGATATTATCCGACAAAGGCACTTTGGTGGTGATATTCCTCCGCAGGAAGTTTTCATCATATTTCTCAAGGGTCACATTTTCGCCAACCTCATTGCCGGATATATAATTATTAACCCAGCCCGACCATTTCGTGCCGTCCCCATAAATTCTAAGATACGATGTGAAAGACCAAGCCGGCCTAACGCCTTTATTGCTGCCTTTAAATATCCATCCCCCGGTAATGCCCCAAGGTACAAGCCCGCCTCCGAGTTCATAAGTATGATCGTCACCGGCTTCAAAATCATTGCCGCCATGATCCAAGATGGTTGAATGAGATTTTGTTTTAAGGCCTGATGGCGTTCTCACATACAAACCGCCTGTTATTTGGGCATCGGTTCCGTCTGTGGTAACAATACGTATCTGTGCGCTGTAAGGACCGCTCTGGTAGCCTGTAACTGTAATGCTATTAGCGTTAGAAGTTGCCGCGAGGTAATTGTTCCCCTCTGCTACAGACACATAAGCGATGTAGGTGCCGGCGGGCAAATCGGTGAAAAACCCTGTTGTGTTGGTGTATGTCCTGCTTGCGTCAGATTTAAGCAGGATGTAAGATATCTCACCGTCACCCAAAATGCCGGTGGGACGGCCTATCGCAACAGAACCGCCACGGGCGTATACGGCCGGCGCAGCAAGGTTTCCGCCGCCTGTGACCATAGGTATTCTTTTGATAATGACCGCTCCGCTGACCACTTTTTCTCCCATGTCAAGGTAATTGCCATCAGACGGCCTTGTGAACTTAACATCGTATCCGCCTGCGTTGAACGGCTTTGATGATGTCCAAGTATCCGCACCTTGTTGCTTGTATTCAACAACTATCGAAGATTTTAAACTCTCGTATCCGCTTGCCATGGAAAAGCTGACGGCTTGCACCTGCTTGTTGTAGTCCGATGTTTGATTTGCATTGCAAATAATCCAATCCGGGTTAAAAGTCTTTTTAAGTTCCCAATGACCTTCAAAGGTTTGATCTGATGCTTTTTGGTATAACACGCCGGGTTGCATTTTGATGCCGTCTCCATCATACCAACCTAAAAACTTAAACATATCATTGGTAGGCGAGGGCGGAAACTGGTAAATTGGTTGGTCATACACCTGAGCCTGTGTGGTAACTTCGCCATAATCGCCCGGATCAAAGGTGAGTGTATATGTATTTGCAGTCCATGTTGCAAAGAGCGGAAGATTATGTGCGGGCATCAACTTCCCATCAAAGCTAAACGGTGTATGGTCAACAGCGTAATACCAACCGGCAAAGGTATATCCTGTACGCGTTGGTTCCACCGGGAACAGCACAGAGCCTTTCATATATTCATGAGTCTTTATGGGGTCTCCGCCCTTTGTATCAAAGATAACATAGTATACCGGGGCCGGCTCTGCCAACTTACAAGTAACGACATAATTGATGGAATGTTCCGTTCGTTCAATAACGGGGGATATATCTGCAATTATGGCACCCTCTCCGGCCTTTTCTCTTACATACGCGTTTAAATCACCTAAATTAGGGATGGTTCTTGATTTAAACGTAATCGTTACCGGGTCTACACCAACGACACCGACAAAGGTACAGGTGGCAGTTTTTGCATTGTCAATATAGTTTGCTGTAAACTCCGGATTGGTACCATATTTTGCTNNGTCTTTATCAAGCAAATTGCTGAAAGATGTGTATTCGCTTGCAGCGCTGTTATCTTTACCTGTTTGTTTTAATTCATCAAAATTAAATGATTTTCCATATTGTGTTTTCAGGGTAAGGTCGGTGACGCTTCCGTCGGCATGATGAACATCTTTAACAGTAATGTTGTATGTTTTAGGTGAGATATCGAATAAAAACACCCGGTCAGAGGTTATACTTAGCCCTGTTGATTGGTCATTGTATCCGATAACCTCTCCATATCTTAAATTCTCGCCGTTATCATCATACAATGGATAAAGAATCCTCTCAAGAATCTCCTCATCTGCCGGCAAATCAAAGACATCAAGCCGAGAGTAGCGGTCGTTCCATACCGTTTGATAGCCCTCCTCAAGGTTGCCCACAGCGACACTCACATTAAATTTCTCGCTCCGTTCGGTTGTGGTCATATTTGTCCAAATAACAGGCACGGTAATGTCCGTATCAAACTTACTGAACGCCAGTTTATCCACCTTCCAAACAATACGCATTTCTGCTTGTATGTATCTGACACCGGTAGACGGAACATGAACATTAATCACCCCCTTATTGTTTATAGAAAAGCGGGAGTCATTAAATGTAACATGATAATTGTCGAAAGAATAGGTTTTCTGCGTTTTTTGCCCTGTCACCAAATCAATTGTCTGCATACCTCGATAAACCTGTGGCAGGGACATGGTGATGCCGGTGGAACTATCGGCGTCTTCATCATCTATGTACAAAATATCCTTTTTGTCGGGGTGGAAGGAAAAATCATATACGTTTTGCCGTGTCCCTACTGTAAGCAGCGGAAATTCCCCATCAAACAAAGTGGGTTCATACACAAACTTATCATCAAAGGCTTGCGCCTTGAAGTTCACAGTAATGTATAATCCGAAGTCAATATATAAAGCGCCTAACATCTCCTCCGATACATTCCAACTCTGAGTGTTTGCCGGTCTGAGCTTTTGATAAATATAGACGAAATAACCATATAGCTTTACATAAGGACCAAACTCAACATTGGCACCGACACTGGCAATCTTTGTGCTGATGATACCAACGGCAAGTTCGGCTTTAATACCGACCTTAAGTCCTAAGGTACCCATGACATAGAATTGAAAGCCAAATCTTTCATCCAGCAAATCAATCTCGCTGGAGCCTGCCTCTTTTTCAAAAACATGAATCCAGAAAGTATAGCGTTTACCGACCTCGTATTCTATATCGGCGCCAAGGGCGATATTAACATGGGCGCGGACAATAAAATTAAGGCTTATTTTTATAGCAATGATTTTAATATGAAATTCTTTTTCAAAAAGCTCCTTATTGAAAACCTCTACCCATTGGCTCTCCTGATTAATCATCTCTGTGTAGCGGTTCATAAGCTGTTCTAATCCAACTTTTGCCTCAGGCTTGGTTTTGGCGCTGAAAACTTCATTAAAGGAAGAGCTGATGTCTTTTGCTCCCAGAGCCGCTTCCAGTTGATCGACGGAGTATTCCACCCCGCCTACTTCCACCTTGGGCAACTGGTTTTTAAGGGCTTTTATCTTGTCAAGAATGCCTTCTTCATCCGGTTCCCCGGTTTTCATCAGTACATCCAACTTGTTTGCAAGCTTATCAATCTGTCTTATCATATCCCTTGTCTTAGGACTTGCCTTGGAACCAATATAATTATCGGAAAGTGCCTCCCATTTTTGTTTTTCTGTTTCACCGACAGTATAAATTTTTGCGCCAACCGAAACAGAGGTGTAGTTTTGTATATCTACCGAAACGGTAACATCCAATTCCTCAAGAATTATTCCATCCCATTTATCATCGACATCCACTTTAAAGCCAACCGCTATTTCCTCCTCGAAAGCAGCGGACAGTTCAATTTTAAGGGAGCTTTTTGTAGTAGGGGTAACCATCGTATCAATTGAAAGTGTAAGACATACTTCCAATTTAATTCCTATGCCTCCATTGAAACGCTTGGCATATATAAATGTGGGGGTTACCGACACGCCCTCGACGGTAAGCTTAGGTTTTCCGCTCGATGATGATGTTGCGGCAAACATGAGGTTCGGTGTGTTCATCAAGTCTTCTATGTCACCATCGCTTGCAGAATTTGACCTTAGCCTGCTTTGAAGAGCTTCGGTTGCCAAAGCAGACTTAATCATATAGTCCCCCGCCTGTTCGATAAAGCCGCTGTTTAGGGTTTGTTCCCGGATGCTTTCAAGCATTTGACCTTTTTCTTTTGCAGTCAATTCATCGACAATTCTTTGACCGTCAATCTGCTGATATACAAACATTCCCGTTAGATTTTCAATGGCTTCTTTTGTAACAATCTTATAAGATACTTGGTTTCCCGATACGCTTGTGATTTGACCGTATACAACATCAGAATAGTTGCTGCTGATAACCGCATCAAAACTTCCGGTATAGAAAACCAGAATATCGCCGATATCAAACGCCGGTGCCGTGGTTTGCCCAAGGGCAGCGCGGGCTGCCGTATCATAATCCTGCTTATTGACACTGCCGTTTGCAGTGGGCAGTGTATCCATTTTGTATACAATGGTGTCCGGCAATAGAAGAACGTCTTTTATATCGTCTTCATTAAGACTTTCAAATCCGTAGACGTTTCCGTTTACCGATGTAATTCGGATATAGGCGATAGCATCATTGTCATAGGCGTGATTGGCGTCGTTTGTATAATCGCGGTCGTTGGGATGAATATTTTCGTAAATACAGACAATATTGCCTACCGCAAGGCTTCCCCCCGACATCGTGAATGTTCCCGCAATGTGTTCTGCTCCTTCGCCATTGCCCAGCAATGTAGCTGCAAGAACATCATATACGGTGCCGCCCACCGTATATTTCATTTCCTCTGTATCCTTGATAAATATAACCTTGTTGTTGTGTTGCAGGTTATCTACTTCATCTTTTGCGATAATAAAATAACAGGTGCGAATCATTTCTTCTTTATCAACAAATGTAAGCCCATCTCCAAGGGTTAATTCATAGGTAGCACCCGGTTTAAATCCTTCCGGTGTAAAGACTGTATAGTTTAAACCGTTGTCTAAAACCTCAATTTTGACAGGGTCAGAACCGTCTTTTGTTACAAGAATGAGGTTTGCCTTAACCTTTGCGGCACTATCAAAATCCCCGGTAACATCAAATCCTACAGAGGGAAGCTGGTCGGACAAGCTAAAGGATGTAATGTTTAGCGTCTGCATGACGGCCATCTGTTCATAAACGGCAGTAAGCACAAAATCAGATTCTATCACATGGTCGNNGTCCGCCAAAACCCATCCAACAAAGAAATGCCCGTCTTTGTTGGGTGTCGGCATCTCCCCCCTAAAGGGGTATCCTTCTCCTGCCTGAATGGGTGGGATTGGGTCCGCGCCATCGGTATTAAAACCAATGGTATGCAATACGGGTGTTAAACTGCTTAGATTGCCTACAAGATATTCTCTGATAAGCTCGGAATCAATTTTGTCAACAACGCCGTCGCCATTGACATCCGCGTTTTTCAGATTGATTGAAACCTCTTCGCCGCTTATGTATCGCTCAATCAGAAGTATATCCTCTAACTCTACTTTGCCGCTATCGTTCGCGTCACCATAAAGAATGTCACTTCCTGCCGCCATTGTTATAAAACCGGCAGGTATCATTGTGAACAGCATACAAACGATCAGAAGCACACTCATAAATCGCTTTTTCATTCTTTAAATCCTCCTCATATTGTTTGTTTTTTTATTATTTCCGGTAACGAATACAAAGTAATGTAATTGCAACTGCCGCCATGAAACTGATGATTCCCACCAATATATAACTGCCGACATTTTCATACAACATGATTGCACCCATCATTCCCGATATTTCGCCGCCATGTTCACCGCCTGATAACGATCCAATTGCTTTCAACAGTGAAAACGACAACAGGACACAAAGAACAGAAAGACTGGCCTGTATACGGGTTTCTCTTTTGCGGCGATATCGCTTTAGCAGTGTTTTGACATCGTTCAAGCGTTCTGCGGTCGTATACATTTTGTTTATCCCCTCTCCTAGAAATTATCGAAAAGTCCTCTCACTTATATAAATACATAAAACCGAAAAACTACGCACCTGAAATCAAAAATATTTTATTTTCCATAAAAAAAGCTGCCTTTCGGCAGCGAAAAGAATTTCCGGTTAATTCGGTTGTTGCGGCAGGTGTTTTAATAGCTTGCCTAAAATCCTGCCGATTACTAATGTAAGAAGGGGCAGAGCGAACGCAATAAATTGCACAGACCCGCCATAGGCAATTAATAGGTTATAAGCCGCATGGAAGGTGATGGCTGCACATAAAAGCCCAAAGGTGCCCGCCATTTTAAGCCAACTGCGCTGCCACACATACACCATACCGGAGCCGACAATGGCGCCGCAGATGATGTGCATTGCTCCCGTTCCAAAGCCGCGTATCAATAAAAATGAAAGCTCTGCCGCACCGTTTTGTATGAGATAGCAGGTGTTTTCAAAGGTGGCGAAGCCTGCGGCAACAATCAGCATGGCGGCAAAAACCTCTTTGGGTTTTGGCTCAAAGATCAGCAGATAAAAAAGTATCGGCAGCAGTTTCATAATTTCTTCTATAACCGGAGCAATCTGCGTGGTGGCATCTTGCAAATCTGCATTGTAATATCCCGCGAAAAAGGTGTTGAGATAAGCGGAAAGCAGACACATACTCATGCCGCCTATGAAAAAAAGGAAAACTCGGAAGTGCTTTTTGCCCACGCAAAACATCGCAACCAGAAGAGGGGCAGCTATGCATACAAAAACATTTTCAATATAAGTCATGCCTCCACCGCCTTTCGCGTAGCGGGCAGCAAAATAAACAGCGATGCCGACAGCAGAAAATCAAACCAGAAATATGGATTTGTAAGGGTGTCGCTCACCCAAAAGCAGGACGCTGTCCAAAGACCATATTCTATGACAATAATAGACAATACCGCTATATGGAAAAATTGACGGTTTCGCCTTACGTCGTTTTGTCGTCTGGCGAAGATCATCCCCCTAATCGAAAGCCATGCGGCAACCATTGTTATGCCGCACATCAGGAGATTACCTAATATTTCGCCGTGTGTCATATAAAAAATCATCAGCGGAACACCAATGACGGGAGCCAGCCATGCTGCGGGATGATGAAATCTTCTTTCCCCCGGAGTGGAAAGGGTAAAATCAAGGGTGAGCAAAAACACAAAGCTGGCAATCCAAGCAAGCTCCGACACATAGAAAACCTGAGGTGTAGAATTAAATAAAAGCATGTAAAGGCTCCAGTGGAGCGATCCCAGCGTAAATGTGCCAAAAAAACAGGTCAGCAAGAAGTATGGCTGGCTACGGGCTTTGTAAAACGACATGCCCGCACCTACCCCTGCTGCAAAGGTTACAGCGAGCTGGGAGACATTGTCAATCAGCTCGATCATCATTATCCTCCTGTTTCTGTTTTTTCGGCTCCTTTTCCTGCTTTCGATTGTGAAGATTAATACGGTAGCATAGAATCGTAAAACACACGCCCAAAGTGAAAGCAAGCAAACCAATAAGAATATACCCGAGTAGGCCGCTTTCGTCAAAAATACTTGCCGTCAAGCCGGGATATGCATACGAATCGCCGGGCAGCTTCTCCATAATCCCCGGCATAGCAAAGGACAGCCCCGTAATGAGCATCAAGCAGGCAGCGGCAGAGGATATACCAATGATCCGTCCCCGCCGTATGCGCTTTTTCCCNNCCACGGCAGCAACACGCTCCTCAGTATTTCTCATTGGTAATTCCCTCCCTTTCCAGTCGTTTTCGCAGCGAGTTTTTCCCCCGATAAATCAAATCCGCAACCTGCTTTTTACTTTTTCTCATAACGGCAGCAGCTTCGGCATGGCACATATTCTCAAAATAGACGAGATACAGCACTTCACGGTAATCAGGGCTTAACTGTTCCATACACAAATGTAATATCTGGTCACGCTCCTGTGTTTTTACAATGTCCTCAATGAGTATTTCGCTTTCCGGTTCGTTTTTAAGCTTTTCCAAATCAAAGCAGTAGCACAGTTTATTCTTTGCAAGAAAGCGCAGGGCAAGATGACGGGCAGTTTTATAAAGATACGATTTAAAACCGCCGTCCCGCAAATTAGGGTGTTTTAAGATCATGCGGGCAAACGCCTCAATCATTAAATCCTCTGCATCGTGAATATCGTGAATATAGCCGTTTATGTAAAAAGTCAGGCTGTTGCCGTATCGTTCCATCAGCGATTCCAGTCCGCTTTCATCACCGTCAGAATAGCGATGGTATAAGGTTTCATCGCTTATCATCACAACAATCCCTCTTTCCTCTTCTAAATTGACCTATTATGAGTTAACACGATAATCGGAATGTTTTTTATACCTCGTCAGCTACAAGGCTGTATTTTTCGTATTTATAAGCAAGGAATGCTTTTAGCCTGTAAACTTCCAATCACTTGCGCGAGCTGGGCAGACATTCGGCATTTTTTAGAGCCGAATCAACAGCGTCATCCCTGCTTTTAATGTAATGAAAGGGAGAAAATATAATTTTGAAAGTGTTCATATTCAACACCTTCTCTTCACTCAAAATGTTACAAATTTATTATACATCAAAAATATGTACAAAGCAACCAAATGAAAACGTTGCGGCATTTCACCTTTCTTTAAAATAAAGCCTTCATATGCCTTTAACGGGTTTCAAACCGAATATATATAAAAACGCTCGGCATCATGCAGTTTCTAACGCAGAAAAACGAGTGTACGAAAAATATTTTTTATAAATTTGAAAATATCCCTTGACAAATGCTGTGTTCGAAAAGCTATATTTTAAAGCCCAAAATAAAATTGGTTTTACAAAACTTGGACAAACCCCCTTGACAAAACTCTTACAACAGCAAACTTGCGGAAATATGGCAGCTTATCACCCAAAGTCCGGANNCGTGGTTAAGACTTGCGGCAGTTTTACAGAAGTGAAACGCAGTTACAGAACATTATATAGAAAAGCGCACCTTTAGCGTAAAGCCGAAGGTGCACTTGTATTTAGTATATTTCTTTATCCAGGCTGATATTGAAACAGCCTGTTTACGGTAGTTTGTTTTTATAGGATTATATCAACACAAAATATTAAAAGCATTCATAAAAAGTCCCATAAGCAAAGTGAAGGTGTTTGCACAAATGGTATATAATATAATTTTGAATTTTGGAACTTCCTTAAATAACAAGAAATAAGCGACCATTTCTGCAATATAAACAAAACTCTCGGCAACAATTAATGATGGTGTATAAGTCAAATCAATGATAGACATAGACATAAATAAGATTAAAATGATTTGCGTAACTATATTAACCACGGCGATTTTCCATAGTGGTCGAATTTTAAACGGAATGGCAATCAAAGTCTCAGCGGTTGTAGAAAGAAACATACGCAGCAAAAGCATTAAGAGAAGCGGGAGCGTAAATCCCATTGAACTGGGAGAACCTTTATAAAAGTGACTAAACTCTAATGTCGGAGCAGATTTATTAGCGTCATATACAAGACGATATGCAAATTCATCCAATGTTGGGGGTGTAGTATTGATTGCTTCGGAAATTTTTAAAATATTTCCATCCTTATCAAGCAAGACCGCCTTAATTGTTTTGCTCACCTTGTCAATGGATTGGCTATAAGTTCTCATTGTAAAATAGGGTGAATCTATACCCAAATGTGAGGTAACATCAATATAATGAAAAGACAAGCTCATATAGCCATCTTCAGAATATGTTGCAATTTGAGATTGGGCTGTAATTCCCCCACGCGTATTTTTGCTGTTAAAAGCTGTATATTCTGCACTTTGAGTGTCTAATTCAATTAGAATATCCATATAAGCCGATTCGATAGAAGCGTTTTCCACTTGACAATAAAAATAGCTTGGCGGGGCTGGGGCATTAGCGGAAACTGATAGACTGGGAATGCATAGCATCAAAATAAGGAAAACAACAAAATAAAGCCTTTTCATTTATAACGCTCCTTCTTAAAGTATAGCTCTCTCTTTTAGAGGGCTTTATTTTCGCACCTTTACAATATGCGTGCACAACAATAAAATTAATGCGGGCATAGAAAAAAGATGACAACATGAAGCCTAAAAAGGTTGGTCGGCCTGTATCCGAAAATCCCAAAATCAACATCGTGAAAATACGCATGGACAGCGCAGACATCAAGGTGCTTGATGTAGATTATACTCATAATGTGCAATAGAATAAGATTATTTTGTTATAATCTTTGGAGGACGGCTATAATATTGAAATAAAAAATCATCCTTGGTATTCCAAGTAAAATCGCTTTCAATATTATTTATTTCAACAATAGCACACATCATAAGTTGTTCCTTAAGACCTGTTTGCTCTGCTTTTTCGAGATGCGTTAAAAAGACGCCGATAGCATAATCACCACTTTCAATGATTTCATTCCACATCTCTGGTTTTGCATCTATATAAGCACTTGTGTGGCTATACATCATAGCATCGGGATTGGAGGCAATTTCATCAATATATTTTATAACTGGAGTTTTTGCGAAACACATTATTGAAATGATAAGTATAACCACCCCTGCAATAGACAAGACAAGTGCGGTACCTTTTCTGCAATATGCATAAAACGAACTTGGTGTTGCATCCTCTATATTGGATATAGTAAAATTTAATCTGAATTTTTCTATACTCCATAATGCTTTAGGTAGTAAAGCAATAATAATAGCTAAAACAAAAGATAAAATCCCCAAAACCACAAAATTATCAGTAGGGTATCTCTGGGTTACCAGCATTACAATAGCGATTATAATGAGTAAAAAAAATCCAATAAGTGAGCCAAAGCCTATTATTTTATCAAATAAATTAACATATAAAGTGTCATCACTATGAAACATTTTATCCAGTTTTTTATCAATATTGTCATTTATTGTGCTTTCTTCTCTTGATGATATTTTACTTCCTAATAGTTCACCACAATCAACACATGCTTGTCGTTCGTTAGAATTATATGCACCGCATTTTTGACAAATTTTCAAGATACCGCCCTCCTAAATAAAATGTCCGTAGTGTAAACTTAAATTAAGCATTGCATACCTGCGCAATTTCCCGCAAATCACTTTCGGAAAAGTTGTCACCTTAGTTTATCTGTCATGTCTTGGCTTGTTGTGCCTAACTTGACGGATAAATT
This sequence comes from Oscillospiraceae bacterium, assembly GCA_003519645.1. The sequence goes on along the minus strand of DOWI01000182.1, from coordinate 2,280 downwards.
AATCATTTTCAGCATAAGCAAAGAGTGCGCTATGTATTATTGCAGTTAGAAGTATATAAGAAGCATTAAAGCCTTGTTAGTGTAAATATCCATTTAAGCCAACCCAAGACCGAGCTGGATCTTCGTGCTATTAATGATCCACTACACACATTATAATATCTCATTTTTTCACCAATGCTATCTTTGTCTGGTAATTCACCTGTTTCAATAATAAAATCAAAGAAATCAGCGAAGATTTGATGTTCTAAAATGAGTTCTACAATCTTCAATTGCCTTTGTTTATAATTTAACTTAAATATGCGTTCTCCTAAAGCGGTCAATGACACCACAACTTGTTTGTCATCCGTGGCCTTTTCAAATAATCCGATGTATCGACCAGCGTTATAGTAATAATCAGACTGTCTTGGTTCAAAATCCATTAGTTCGGCAATTTGTTGACTTGTCATAGGATTATCATGCATATTTTCCAACAAAGAAATAATTCTATCCATTGAGTTGGCTTGTATAAATGGAATATCAGTGGTTTCCATATTATCAGTAGTTTTTATGCGTATTTGACTCCGCACAGAAATTAAATCATCAATTGTAATTGTAGTATCTTGTAGCGAATAGTTTTTAGTTTGTATTAACTCTATTGAAGAAAAATCATCAAGCGTTTGAAATCTATACTCAAACAATCTATATATCATATTTGAATATATTGAAAAAACAAGGCGTATCGGCTTATTAACTTTTGTTCGCCACAGCCTATATGGATAATAAAGCTGTCTAATATGAAAATCTTCATGAACAACATTCTTTGCTTCCATAATGACAACAGAATCATCATTTTCAAAGCCGCCATCTACCTCACACTGAGCATTATTAACACAGACTTCTCGTTGAATGCCCCGAAAAGTATCGACTTTAAAGTTAAAAGAACCTGTGCCCATCCTTCCATTAAATGTGGACACATTTTTATTAGAAGAAAGAAAGTCATCGAGAATACCAGATATTATTAATACGTTGATTGCATTTGCCTCTGAGCTTATATTGGTAATGTTTATTGATTCATATTCTGGCAATTCTACTTGAATCATTTGAGTGACATGTTCATCAAGTTCTGGAACTTCTTCATACAAAATAAAATCACTAATTATATATGAACTTCGGCTATCAGGTAAAATATTGAGTTTGTTCTTTTTAAAGACATCTGGCAAGGAATCAGTGCTATCCCATTTTGCCATCAATCGTGGTTCTTTATATTCCTTTATCTGGCTCGCTTTAATACTAAAACAGCCATTTTTATCTACTTCATCTAAGATGTTATATTTATCGATTATTTTCTTCCACGCTTCATTAGCTGAAAGATTCTTATTCAGACACATAATAAATTAGCACCTCATTAATTTCCCCACGTTTCAGTGCGTTGCTATTAATACTCCTTTTCGCTTTGACTGTGAGGATTTCATAATCCTTATATAGATTACGAATTTCTATACAATCCGAATTAGATTGAAGAAAAGACACTCCTTTTTCTTTGAGCTTATCGCATTCTTTTTTTAATTCTACTTGTTGTTCATACGAAAACCCGTTTTCTGTGTATCCTGTAAAAGAAGATGAAGTGGATATAGGCATATAAGGTGGATCAAGATACACAAAAGCTCCCTTGCGGATTCCTTTTAAAGCATCTCGGTAATCACCTTGCTTAATAACAATATTATTGCTATTAAAGTATTTTGACATTGCTTTTATAGTCGTAGCGTTTACAATGTTTGGTTTTTTGTATCTGCCATATGGTGAATTGAACTGTCCTGCAGCATTGACTCTATACAATCCGTTGTAGCAAGTTTTATTGAGATATATAACTCTTGCAGCCTTTTTTGTAGCCGACATACCTGCATATTCAGGGGTTCGGTCTAAAGAACGTACCTCATAAAAAAAGTCCTCATTATTTTTTTCTTCGTATACTTTCAATTCCGAAATGAGTTCCTCGGGAGAGTCTTTTACAACTCGATAAACATTTATAAGTTCTTCATTATAGTCATTTATAATAGCTTTTTTAGGTTGCAATTCAAAAAGAACTGCGCCCCCGCCCACAAAGGGCTCAATATAGGTAGAACAACTTTTATTAATCAACGGCATTATTTCAGAAAGTAACTGCCTTTTTCCGCCAACCCATTTTAGTATAGGTGATATTAAGAGGTTTTTCATTAACTGTCTCCTTTCAATGAATGAACCCTTTGTGCTTTTGAGATTTTCCCATCAAACACTCATATTTATGACCATTCCTTTCGCTGC
>DOWI01000033.1:7018-25717 GCA_003519645.1 Oscillospiraceae bacterium | reverse complement strand
TCAAAACAGGCTAAAGCCTACAAGTAAAAGCAGGCAAAGAAGCATAACCTCTTAGCCTGCTTTAAAACAATTTAGTTTAGTTTAAAATTGCTTTATGAAACACTTTTTTTCCCTTACGAATTATAACAAAGCCTTTATCAAACGCCGATTTCTCAATTTCATCACCGATATTGTTAACTTTACGGTCATCCACAGCGACACCGCCCTGCTGTATCAGTCTTCGCGCTTCTCCTTTTGAAGGAGCAAGGCCGGTTTTTACCAGCATTTCAATTACTGAAATCGACCCGTTAATCAAATCATTATCAGAAAGTTGTGTTGTTGGCATATTCTCGCTGACTGCTCCCGCACCGAATACCGAGCGAGCCGCCTCAAGCGCCTTATCCGCCTCCTCAACTCCGTGAACCAGCTTTGTAACTTCATAGGCCAACCGCTCTTTTACCGCATTGATTGCACTGCCCTCTGCCTTGGCCAACTCATTGATTTCTTCAACGGGTACAAAGGTTAGCAGCTTCATGCATTTGATTACATCGGCATCATCAACATTGCGCCAATACTGGAAAAAGTCATACGGCGGTGTTTTTTCAGGGTTCAGCCATACGGCGCCGCGCTCGGTTTTTCCCATTTTTTTGCCCTCGGATGTAGTAAGCAAAGCNNAAAGCAAATGTCATTCCGTAAACCTCTTTACCGGATTTGCGTCTGCAAAGCTCTACACCGCCCAGAATATTGGACCACTGATCGTCTCCTCCAAGCTCCATGGTACAATTGTAGTGCTGATTGACGTGATAGAAATCAAAGCTCTGCATGAGCATATAGTTGAACTCCAGAAACGAAAGTCCATTTTCCAAACGTGATTTATAACATTCAAAGGTAAGCATACGATTCACCGAAAAGTGAACACCAACTTCACGCAAAAAGTCTATATAATTTAGATTCAAAAGCCAATCAGCGTTATTGACCATCAATGCCTTACCGTCTGAAAAATCAATAAACTTAGACATCTGCTTTTTGAAACATTCAACATGATAAGCAATCGTCTCCGGCGTCATCATTTTGCGCATATCTGTTTTTCCGGAAGGATCGCCTACCATGGCGGTTCCACCACCAAGCAAAGCGATCGGACGATGACCGGCACGCTGCATATGTGCCATTACCATAAGCTGCACAAAATGACCGACATGCAGACTGTCAGCGGTTGGGTCAAATCCGATGTAAAAGGTTATCGGAGAACCCGCTAAAAGCTCACGGATACGATCTTTTTCGGTAGTCTGTGCAATCATGCCACGCGCTTCAAGCTCATCAAATACATTCATTTAATTACCCCCTAAATTAAAAAAACCTCTGCAAATTTTGCAGAGGGCGATCAATCGCGGTACCACCTCAATTTACCGAACCACAAGTTCGGCCTCAGGTGCTTTTAACACCTTAGCGCGATAACGTACGCAAACGGCAAAGCCTACTATATATTACGCAGAATAGATCTTCATTAATATATTTCAACCTGCGGCTCCGGGATGTATTTCAACCAATCTGCACACCGCCTTGCACCTCCCGGCGGTTCTCTTTGCTGCAAAAACCGGACTACTTTTTCCCTTCATTGCCTTTATGGGAATTAAAGCACACTTTAAATTATTTGTCAATAACCAATTATGCCCCCTTATTCTTTGATATATCCCTTTTTAATAGAATCGTCGATCACTGCCTCCACGAAATCCCACAACGCTGGAATTCCCTTTTTGACCATCTCCATCCGCTTATATACGTTCTCTTTTGAAACCCCATATAGCTTCCATGTATGCCCTTGAGTAACCGAATTATTGATAAATGGCTGCAGTCTGTCAATTGCAGCTGCATAGATTGAATCGGGTGTTTCCATCGCATCAAATTCTTCCCATAAAGCACGGTATTCCATAGCCTGATCCTGTGGAAGAAGGCAAAAGAGCTTGTCGGCAGCTTTGTTTTCTCGATCCTGTTTGTCTTTATTCCCTTCTTCATCATATGCAAATGTATCTCCCGCGTAAACTTCAACCAAGTCATGGACCAAAGCCATTTTCAGAACCTTTAGTATATCAATATCAGGAGAATAAGCATATTCATAAAATGTCATTGCCATCAAAGCAAAATGCCATGAATGCTCTGCATCTGTTTCCTGTCTTGATTTATCAGCCAGCAATGTCTGACGGAGCACATTTTTCATCTTATCAACTTCAATTAAAAACTGAAGCTGCTTTTCAAATCTGTCATTATTCATAAGTATCATCCTCTTTTTTGGCTGTGGGCAATCGTCGTTACTTTTCAACCTTTGAAAGCATTTCACGGGCAGTTTCCAAAGCGGCTGGACTTACAGATCCGCCTATAATTCGTGCAAGCTCACGGATACATCCATCATAATCAAGTGCTGTCACATTGGTATATGTTCGTCCTTCACGAACCGATTTTTCGATTAAGAAATGATGATGCGCTTGTGCACCGATTTGTGCTAGGTGGGTAACGCAAATGACCTGACGACTGTTGGAGGTTTCACGCAGCTTTATCCCTACCTTATGTGCTGCATAACCGCTGATTCCGGTATCAATCTCATCAAAAACAAGTGTGTCAATATCATCTGCGTGTGCCATTACTGATTTTATCGCCAGCATAATCCTTGACAATTCCCCACCGGAAGCAATTTTTGAAAGCGGACGCGGTGTTTCACCTGGATTTGGGGCAATGAGGAATTCAACATGATCAATCCCCCCGGGACCAAGTTCACCTGGTTCGATGGAAACACTGAGTCTAACGCCCGGCATATCCAGAAAAGCCAACTGTTCGCCAACACTTTTCTCAAATTCTCTTGCAGCCTTACGGCGAGCTTCTGAAAGCTTTTTTGCCAATTCAATTGCGATATTTTCTGCCTTGATTAATTCGTTTTTTAGTTGCTCTGCTTTAATATCCGACATCTCTATACTATCCAGCTCCTGACGGGCTTGCTCTAGAAAGGTGAGGACTTCTTCCTCATCCTTTCCGTATTTTGAAGTCAGCTTATGTATCTGGGCAAGACGGTCCTCGACCTGCTCGAGTTCACCGGGTTCAAAATCAAAATGCGTTACATAATCACGCAGCTCTTCTGAACATTCTTCAAGATCATACAACACGCTTTCTGCACGTCGCGCCAACTCGGCCATGTCTTCAACATAACGTCCTGCATCCTGCAAAGAAGATACTGCATGCGAAAGCCATGACAAAACGCCCCCGCTATCCTCTCCTCCGGATAAACATTCTCTTGCTGAGCTTAACGATACAGCTATTTTTTCAGCATTCCGATATATTTCGCGCTGGCTCTTGAGTTCATCTTCCTCGCCAGGATTAAGATCGGCAGATTCAATTTCTTCAATTTGGTAGCGAAGCATATCGACTCTGCGAGCCTTCAACCCATCATCCATCTCGGTTTGTTCCAGCTGGCGCTTTATCATACTGAATCTCTCATAAGCTTCACTATACTCCGCATGGATCGGGGATATACCACCCAGTTGTTCAAGATAATCGACATGACGTTCAGGGGATAGCAATGACTGGTTTTCATGCTGGCCGTGGATGTTGACAAGCAACCGACCGATTGTCCTGAGCATGGCTACGGTTGTCGGCTGACCATTGATACGGCAATTTCCTTTTCCCTCTGCCGATATGGTGCGCTGGATTAAAAGAACGCCGTCTTCATCAACCGAATACCCCAAATCATCAAGTTTTTTGCATATTTTGGTTGAAACATCCGAGAATACCGCGGTAACCCGAGCCTGATCGCTACCTGTACGAACAATATCACGGCTGATACGTTCTCCGAGAACTACATTGATTGCATCGATTACCATTGATTTTCCCGCACCTGTTTCGCCTGTCAATATATTCAGACCGATTCCAAGATCAATAGAAGCTTGTTCAATCACTGCAATATTCTCAATATGAAGACTTGTCAGCATATCCGTCCAACCCTTTCCGCTTCTGTGTGACGCAAACTAAAAAGTCAAAAGAAACATATTTATGTGAATTTATCTTTTATCTCAGCATCTTCTTCAACTCTGTGACCAAATCGATTGAATTATTCTCGTCTCTCATAATACAAATGAAAGTATCGTCGCCTGAAATCGTTCCGACTATATTCGGGCGATTCAGCGCATCTAAAGCAGCACAAACAGCACTAGCCATACCCGAAAGGCATTTAACAACAACAATGTTCCCTGCATAATCAATATTTGTTACTGTTTCAGCAAAAAAAGAATGAAATTTTGTGGATATGTTTTCACTCTCTTGCTGAACTGTTGAATAGTGATAGTTCCCGTCGCCATCAAGGGATTTTATAAGCCGGAGTTCCTTGATATCCCTCGATATGGTTGCTTGAGTCACCTGAAACCCACTCTCATTCAGACGGGTAAGCAATTCTTCCTGTGTATTTACCGGATGAGCCCGGATTATATCCAGTATTTTTGCATGACGTTTTACTTTCATATTATCTCTCCCTGATGCTGGTAATCATCGCCTGCTGATTAGTTTTCGATTTAAGACTTGATAAAACGGTGTTTGCTTAATAATGATTAAATTCGCAAATATTTCAGACCGCTTTATTTTTATTGTATCATCCGCAGTAATTTGAACTCCTTCTTCACCATCAACCGTAAGAAAAACCTCATGTGTATCCGCATTCTTTGTTCTCAAATAAATTTGTGAATCCTCGCCGAATATATAGGAACGTGCATGCAATGAATGTGCACATATCGGTGTAAGCAGCAAACAACTAACTGCAGGATCAATAATCGGACCACCTGCAGAAAGAGAATAGGCCGTTGACCCAGTAGGTGTTGCAACAATTATTCCGTCGGCTCGATACGTTAGAATGTGCTCGCGCTCATTGAATAATTCAAATTCAACCATTCGTGACAGCGAGCCTCTTGATATTACAGCCTCATTTAAGGCACATAGACAAATTTCTTTTCCTTTAGGTGAGCATACCTTAACGTCAAGCATCATCCGGCGCTCAATCGAATACCGACCTTCCATCAAATCAGATAAATGAGAAAGCTCGTCCATTTCCAATCCGGCCATAAAGCCAAGATTGCCGCAGTTTATACCGAGAACCGGTTTTTTAAATCGTGCGGCATGTTTTGCTGTATGGATGATGGTACCGTCTCCACCAAGAGCAATTACAACATCAGCCGAATCAAAGATATCATCTGTGACACTGGCAGGAAAACCTAATTGATCCGAAGGTATAAGAATTTGCGCACCAAGTTTTTTGAGAGCAACCCGAACATGGTCAATCAATGCAGATACTCCGGAAGCTTTTTCATTGGCAATCAACGCAACTTTCATGACCGGTAACATCCTTTCTGTCGCTCTGCAAATTATTTGGTTCCCGACATACAGCAGATTATGAGAAACAAGTGCTGTATGCAGCCTTATATTAGAATTTGTTTGTTTATACTGTCCGAGCCCATCGATTATTCGTTTCACACTCACTACATGCCGCACTTACACGGTTTACAATACTTTCGGCATCAAGCCCCGCACGTTGTAGTCCGATATTCGGACTACAGGGCGGTACAAAGCCTTCTATTGCCGTATTTTCATAATGACCGGCGTATCTACGCCCAATCAGCATACTCCCAAATAATTCACCGATTCCGCCGTTACGGATTCCTTCTTCAAAAAAGAATACTTTGTCGTAACCTGATGCAATTATAGCGCATTCCTCCTCGACCGGCATAATTCTCGTCAATTTGAGAACAGAAACCGGAATCCCAAAGTCATAAAGCATTTCCGCAGCTTTTCTTACATTTGCGAATATTCTTCCGTAAGTAGCCAGCAGAATTTTTGCGCCATTTTCCTTAAATAGAGTGTATGGTTTATAATCAGGCTGATAATCCTCCAAACCGTCCAATTCTCCGCCCCGCGGGTAACGGACAGCGGCAACGCCGGAAACATCATAAATTGCCTGTCTTAAATTAATCCGCAGCTCCGCAAAGCACGAAGGCGAATATACGGTAACATTGGGAATTGTATTTAAAAACGCAACATCAAATATCCCCTGATGGGTTTCGCCGTCTTGGCCGACAATTCCTGCGCGGTCAACTGCCATAATGATATGCTCGCCCGAAATCGATGCATCATTCAAAATCTGATCATAGCTACGCTGTAAAAAGGTAGAATAAACCGCAAAAACAGGCAGTGCATCATTATGAGCAAGTCCGGCCGCAAAGGTAACGGCATGTTCTTCAGCGATGCCAACATCAAAGCAACGCTTTGGATATAGTGCATTAAACTCAGCCAGTCCGGTTCCGCTTTTCATAGCGGCGGTAATTGCACAAATCCGCTGATCCTGGCTTGCCAGCTCACATAATTCCTCTCCAAATACATCAGAAAAGCATTCGCAAGAAGACTCGTGGCTGCCGGTCAGGACATCAAATCCCGAAACTCCGTGAAATACATCCGGATCTTTCTCGGCAAAATCGCACCCCTTGCCTTTTATGGTTGCAACATGAAGCAATACAGGCCTGTCAAGCTTTTTGGCAGCCTGCAACCCGTGAATCAAATCGTCTAAGTCGTGTCCATCAAGTGGACCAATATAGTTAAATCCCATTTCTTCAAAAAAACTGCTTCGACTGTACATAATTTTCTTCAGCTTGGTTTTTATATGAAGCAAACCATTCCGCAACGTCTTTCCGATCAATGGAATAGATATAAGCAGATTGCTAAACTTCATTTTAACACGAACATAATGCGGTCTGGCGCGAAGGGATGCAAGATGTCTTGCTATAAAACCGACATTCCGACTGATTGACATCCCATTATCGTTTAAAACTACGATTAGCCTATCTTTGCTCCTGCCTGCATTGCTAAGTCCTTCGTATGCAAGTCCGCCGGTTAATGCGCCGTCACCGATAATCGCCACTACGGTTCCACCTGCACCCAGCAGGGTTTTGGCTTTTGCCATTCCGTTGGCAGCGGATATAGAAGTGCTGCTGTGGCCGACAATAAAAGAGTCATGTTCGCTTTCTTTTGGAGAAGGAAACCCCGAAATACCTCCGTCTTTCCTAAGTGTGGCAAACCTTGAAGCCCGTCCTGTAAGCAGCTTATGAGCATAACATTGATGACCGACATCCCACACAAACTGGTCATACGGAGTGCTGAAAACCTTATGAAGTGCAACCGTGAGTTCTACCACACCGAGATTAGAAGAAAGATGTCCTCCTGTTTTTGAGACAGTCTGAATCATCTTCCTTCTCAGTTCACAACATAAAGCTTTGAGTTGTTGTCTATTAAATGATTTGATCTCCTGAGGAGATTGAATTTTTTTTAAATAATTCGTCTCAATAATCTGTTTTTTTGCCATCAAGAAAGACTCTCTTTCCACACCGGAAAAGACCGTGAAACCGGCGTTAATAAGAAACTCAAGAAAAAATATGTTATTCCGGTATCAAAATTCCGATAAGTATACCTAATAACACCCCGCCTAAAACTTCAAGAGGCGTATGGCCAATATATTCCTTTAGTTCAATCTCATCTACTTTCTCATCAGGAACTCCGTCGAAGTTTTTGTCCGCTTTTGATATTTCAAACTCATTCAGATATTTATTCAGCAAACGGGCGTGTCCACCGGCCTCCCGCCGTACCCCCATTGCATCATACATTGTCACAAATGCAAACATAACAGTTAGAGCAAAAATCGGAGTGTTAATGCCATCAAAACGCGCCATTGATACCGTGAGAGCGCAGACCATCGAGGAATGGGCACTAGGCATCCCGCCGGCACCCCAAAGCCTCTCAATGCTCCATTTTTTTGTAAAAATCAAAGTAATCAGTAGCTTGGCAATCTGAGAAAACAGCCATCCTAAAATCGCTGCAAACAGAACTCTGTTTTCGAAAAATTTGTTGAGGAACGACATACATTTTCATGCCTTTCCGCTGTATAACAATATACAGCGCTATTTATTTCGTTTTAGTAATGCCTGTGCCAGCTCACATAATCCATCTGCTTCACTTTCAAACACTGACAATGCAGTAATTGCCTCTGCAGTACGTTTATCCGCTAGCTTTACTGCTTCCTCAATGCCGAGCAGAGACACATATGTGGCTTTTCCATGTTTTCCGTCACTTCCAGCAGGTTTTCCGAGCTGGACAGAAGTAGAAGTAACGTCCAATATATCGTCAACAATTTGAAAACATAAGCCAAGCTGAGTTCCGAATTCTCGAGCAGCGGACAACTTTTCGTCACCTGCACCTGCAATATGGCAGCCAATTTCACATGCAGCCGTTATCAATGCTGCTGTTTTTCCTCTTTGAAGCTGTTCCAGCTCGTAAAGGTTAATCGCTTTACGCTCACTCAGTAAGTCAATAACCTGTCCGCCAACCATACCGTGGGCACCGGAAGCATCCGCAAGGGCAGAAGCGGCCCTTAATACCNNTTTGATGAATCCAGCATGATTTCAAAAGAGCGATTAAGCAATGCATCTCCTGCCAAAACAGCCATTGTCTCCCCGTATGCCGCATGTACAGAGGGATTTCCGCGTCTCATTGGACTGTTATCCATACAAGGCAAATCATCATGTACCAAGGAATAAGAGTGAATCATCTCAACCGCACATGCAAAAGGAATTGCACGTGCTGTATCTCCTCCGCATATTCTGCAAAACTCAAGTACAAGAACAGGACGCAGCCGTTTACCGCCAGCCGCACATGCATATGCCATTATATCATATAGTGATTTTTGTAACGCATCATCATTGCTGGGGAGGTAATAAGGCAATGCCTTTTCAACCGCTGCCAGGTGCTCCTCCATAATTGGATTGTAAAGCTGAGTACTCATTCAATTACCTTGCCTTTCAACAAATCGCAGAAGGGTGTTTATTCGGAATCAGGTGCTGAATTTCCAATCTGATTCAGAGATAAACTATCATCACGCTTATCTGAAGTATCGGCAGAAGTCAGTTTTATAATCTTCTGTTCGGCAGTTTTTAGAGATTTTGAGCAATACGCAGTTAGTTTTGTACCCTCTTCAAACAGTTTCAGTGATTCATCCAGTGTACATTTACCGCTTTCCAGCTGTGTGACAATATGTTCAAGCCTTGCCATAGCTTTTTCAAACGTCCATTCTTTTTGCATATTTCTCCATCCTTTCTATCGGTTTCAAACCACCTTACATTTAACAGTTCCATCACTAACACGCAGCGAAAGCTTGTCCCCCGAAGAAACGTCAGAAACACTTTTCACTACATTGCTTCCAATATACGGGATGGAATAACCGCGCGCAAGCACCTTAAGCGGGCTCATTGCATCCAGCTTTGCACTCAATGTACCCAAACGTCGCTCCGATTCATTTATTCTGTTTTGCGCCGCATGTACAAAGGAGCGTGTAAGATAATCAAGCCGCATAGACTGTTCTTCAATATAGAAGAGCGGAGTAGTGAGACAACGACGGGAACATGCGGAGGCTAAACGTTGGCTTGATGACTCTAAAACAGCTTTCACATTGCGCCGCGCGATCATCTGCAGTTTTGAGAGCTGTACAAGTAGCTGCTCACTGTCCGGCACTGCAAGTTCGGCTGCCGCTGAAGGGGTTGGCGCCCGCAGGTCTGCGACAAAATCACAAATCGTAAAATCTGTTTCATGCCCCACTGCCGAAATAACCGGAATATGTGAATCGGCTACGGCACGGGCAACGCCCTCGTCGTTAAACGCCCACAGTTCTTCTATGGAACCTCCCCCGCGCCCGATAATTATTACATCGGCGGAATTGGTTTTATTAAACCATTCCAGTGCTTTTATTAGCTGCGGTGGCGCACCTTCTCCCTGGACCAAAACCGGAGCCAACACGATTTGCGCCAGTCGATACCTACGGTCGAGTACATTAAAAATATCTCGAACAGCGGCACCGGTAGGTGATGTAATTACCCCTATTCTGTTGGGATAACGGGGAAGCGGTTGTTTTCGTTTCTCATCGAAAAGCCCCTCTTGCGCCAATCTTTTTTTTAGCTGCTCATATGCAATCTGCAAAGCACCTACACCGTCAGGCTGCATTTCATCAATATAAATCTGGAAGGATCCGTCTCTCTCATATAGTGAGACCCTTGCTCTCACAATCACCTTCATACCATTTTCAGGTGTGAACTTAAGCTTTGAGGCGCTCCCATGAAACATTACAGCCTTAACCAGAGCACCTTCGTCTTTCAATGACATGTAAAGATGCCCGGATTTATAGTGATTGGTAAAGTTTGAAATCTCACCACCGATATAAACCGCAGCCAGCCTTTTATCCCCTTCGAGGAGTGATTTAACATATCGATTAAGCTGACTGACCGAAATAACCTGCATATTTAACTCCTCCTTCCGGTTTGAATAGACGCCAGCAAAGCGATACCGGCCGCATTATCGGAGGAATATTCCGGCGGTGCGAAATAACCTCCAAACCGGTTTTCAATATGTGACCGGATTATAGTATTTGACATAACGCCTCCTGCATAAAGCAGAGGCCTTTTTGGATATTTGACAAGCAGGCTGCTTGTCATTTCATCAACCGCAGAAAGAACGCTCATCAAGCAGAACAGCGCGATTTCAGCTTTTGGCTCTCCGCTTGCCAGCAGGTCTCGACACTGATTCTCTATGCCGGACAAACTGCACCAACCGTCTCGTAAAACAGGTTTGGGACTATAGAGCCCTTCAGCGGTCAATGCCAGCGCCTCCAAAGCGGGACCTGCCGGAAATGCTAGGCCTAGCATAAGTCCCACACGATCCACCAACTGCCCTGCTTTCAGGTCGAGAGAACCTGAAACACGTTGGCAATATATCATTTGATTCTTATCCGGGCGGACAATAAGCGCATCTGTGGTTCCGCCGGAAACATGAAATGCAATAAATTCTTTCTCCAGCAGCTCCGTATGATCTGAGCCGTATGCCGCTGCCGCAACATGCCCCTGCTGGTGGGTATAACGGTATAGAGGCAAATGCATAACAGCTGCGATCTGTCTCGCCGAACCAAATCCTGAAAGAAAGCACGGCATATATGATCCTTCGGCTTGTGACGGACGTTCCGAAGCTGCAACGGCCGTAAGTCTATCATCTGTTTGGGACAGCAGCTCATCCATGATATCCGGCAGCTGCCGTGTATGGTGAAACACGGCGTCAGACTGCCGAAGTCCAAGCTCCCCGTCTTTTACCGGCAAAAGTTGTTTTTGCTGTAGCATTATGTTATTTTCAGAGACATAAATTGCCGCTGAAGTTGTATAATTACTTGTATCAATCCCTAAAACAATACTCACTATTTCTCACCGCTTTGACGTGAAACACCACCCAAAACGCCGTTTACAAACGAGGAATCTGCATCACCGCCATATTTTTTTGCGAGTTCGACTGCCTCATTTATGGAAACACTGACAGGGATATCTTTCACATACAGCATTTCATATACTGCCATCCGCATGATAGAAAGTGCAACACGTGAGATCCTCTCTTTATTCCATTTGTGTGAATGCTTTGAAATGATGCTATCAATGTCAACCATATACTTGTTCGCGCCTTCGGCAAGTGAAAGAGCAAATGAATCTGTCTCCACATCCCTTGCTTCACCGGCATTTAAAAGTATATCATGAATCGTGGAGTCTGTAAAAGTTTTCTCAAATAATAGTACAAATGCCAGTTCACGGGCTTCGCGTCGTGTCATGCTTCAACCATGCCTTTCGGTGCATTAAATTTATTTATATTATCACCCAAAATACGACAATTACCACAATAAAGAAACCCTCCACTTCCCCTGCGGAGGGTTCCGCTAATCAAACAGGAGTCTCTTTATTCTCTTCCAGCACAATTCCCGCAATATGAACATTGACTTTGTTCACAGGTTTTCCGGTCATGGATTGAACTGCTACCTTTACATTATGCTGAACTGCAGGAGCGACATCCGGAATTCTAGCTCCAAGCCGTATATTAATAAAAACATCAAGAATGGTTTCGCTCTCATTGTTAAGAACCCTGACGGCTTTTGCAGCAGTGTTACCGATAAAACCTCTGATATCAGCGGGTCTTTGTACCATTCCCGCAACGCCCGATACCTCCAAAGCTGCCGAGCTGGCAATTGAAGCAATTACCTCCTCCGATATTATACAGCTGCCTTCTGAGGTTTTAAAATCTTTCCTATCCATAAAAAAGCCTGCCTTTCCGTGATCCTTTATGCTTATATATTAAGAAGCATAAACACCTTTATGAATCCCTTTATTTTAAATTATCCATTCGTTCTTTTATATTATAAGCCAATATATAAGGCCTTTTCAACTATTATACCACAAAGTGCCTNNACTTTCGAGCAACTGTTTTTTATTATTTTACCGGAACAATCTTTACATTTTGTGCGACAATATTCGACTGGGCAGTTACGATTTCAGTTATTTGAAGTGCTTGAGCCTCCTTTAAGTCGGATGATTTTACTACAATATCGCATTTATCACCCTCGATATATGCAATACAATCTGAAAAGCCCTTTGCCTTTACAAGGCTTTCTATCTTGCTTTCCTGCTCAACCGCCGCTGCAATCGCTGCTGCTTTTTCAAGTGCCTGCTCCTGTGTTTTCTGCGTAGCTTTTGCATCATTCATCAAGTCTCGAATGATATCAACCGCCTCCTGCCTTGCAGATTCACGGTTTAGCCTAGCCTGGACAAAGTAATCGGATGTATTATTTTTGTTCGGCTTGGTAGTAACGGTTGATGGGTTGCCAACAAACTTGGCATCCCCAAGATTACCCGATTTGGATGTAGATGTATTCGCATCTTGCGTTAACGGATTTTGGGCAGAGAAATAGTAATTTAGATAAACGGCCACTCCTAAAGCAACAACAAGTATCGCTAACATAATCTGTTTTTTTCCAAAGATACCGCTCATAGGTGATTCAATCCTTTCATGATTCGGAATTTATTATGAATTTTGGTGTTTAATCTTCCGCGAATTGCCGCGGTCAATCATCATTTTAACCTGATAGTTTTGTAACGCATACTCTTTTCGAAGATATGTTAAGGGCGGTTGTAATTGTATTTATAATCCGCTCCTGAACCAACGGCTGGTCACCTCCCTGACAAACCACCACCACTCCTTTGACAGTAGGTTGAATTTCGGTAACAAGCAGACCCTGACGTCCGTTTTCGGTATCCACTACGATGATTGATTCCTGCCTATCATCACGCTCTAACACCCTTCCAGAGTCCTCTTGCCTGTCGGTATTGGTATCCTGCTCAACCGCGTAAACAAATTCTACACCGTTTTCANNATGACTCGGCTAGTCCCCGCTCCTTCGATGCTACTCACTATTTCAGTGAGTTTCTGCTCCGTCTCGACAATAAATTGCTCTGCAGTTTTTGAAGCTTTTGCCTCTGCTGGCTTGCCTTTTTTGTTATCATGCAGAATTGAGGATAAACCGATTAGCAAGACGCCGATAAGGCCGACGGCAAAAATGATATTCAGTCCTTTTTTCCCTTTTATACATTCCATTATTTGTGACTCCGATTTAATCTTTATAACGTTATCATCCATTTTAAAACCGTCCTTTCCGGTGTTTCTCCGTATCTGTAGTTTGTCTTAATCCTCCTGTACCAGTACGATAACCTCTGTTCCTAGAAGTTCTTCGGCAACCTGCTTTGCGGCAACTGCCTTTAACCGGCTTTGTTTGTCCAAATAAAGGACAACACCGCTAATATATATGCTGCCGTCCTCTCCGGTATCCATATTTATTTCAACTTTTAATAGTAAAATATCATAATTTTTTAAGGTCTGATCGACTTTCATCTGTAAAGCGGCAGTAACCTGTTCTTCAAACTGTTTTTTTACTTGCTCTTCTATAATATCTGCGGATACTTCGTTCGGGATACTATTTATGTTCAGGGGTAGAATCGACTTCATGGAAAGCAAGGGTGAAACTAAGCAGCATAAAAAGAACGCTGCAGTAATCATTTTGAAAATATTACCCATTCCCTTTTTAGGGGCAAGCATCTGCAGAGCGGTACATCCGATTGCAGCTACACATAGCGTCGCAGCCCACTTTGTCACTTCATTCATCAGGCTTTACCTCCTGCCAATGTTACTATGGTAATTGCAACAATCATAAACATTGAGCAGGCTGCCAGTACACCAATCAGGAGCTTTAAAACACCCTGTGCGGATTTAAACAATGAAGCTAGCGAATTGAGTGAGAATACTTCCGCCGTCATTGCACAGAAGCTGAGTGAAATTAGCCAGAGAATACATTCAATTATTGGTGGCAGAACAATAAGCGCAGTTGAGAGAATGCCAAAAGCGCCAAGTGTCGATTTAAGCAAAGACAGACACCCTTTAATCGAATTAAACGCTTCGCCCAATGNNCAATGTACTTCCCACTACTGGAACAAAAGCACCGAGTGAAAATTTGATTGCCCTTCCGGTCATCGTATCGGCAGCGGACCCCACCATACCCTGCATGGTAAGCAGACCAACAAATACAGTTGTGGCAAGTCCGAGCAGCCACCCGCAAGATTTATTGATAAGCCCGCTTGCTACATCAATCTTAAGACCCGGTGTCATAGACCCTGTAAGCCCAAGGGCAAGCGATACAGTCATGAGCGGGACGATAAAATTTGTAGCTGCAAGTGAAATTAACTCAGCGGCAAAAAGCATTACAGATTGATAAGATGCCGCACTGACTGCCTGTCCTGATACCAGCATTACGCCTGCATATACAGGAACAAAACTGAACATCAGTACAGAGATACTATCTGCAGCTTTACTAACGTCTCTTATACAGCCGGATATCGGAACAATCAATGCGGTACAGGCTGTTATTGAGCATATAATACCAAATATTTTTGATACGGATTCTTCCTTTACTGTCTGCCGCATTCCTTCCATCATCGCAAACATGAGAATAACACCAAGCAATACACAGGCAGAGCGTAGAGGGCTGGATGCCTTTTTGTTAAGTAGTGTGAAAAGGTTATCCGCTACCNNTGTAAATGAATCCGCATTAAAGCTGTTGATTCCAATTCGATCTAAGAAATCGCGGGTTGAATAAGGCAGTGAACTCCACAGCTGTTCTGCTCCGCTGGCGCGCAGCTGTTCGTTATACATGTCTTCAAGTGCGTTTTCAGACGATACACAAAAGCCTAAAACGGATAATAAAATGAATGTTATTAGAAGGATTCTTATTGTTTTTTTCATCCCAACTCGCCTCCGTTCATTAACTGAACGGCCAGTTCGGCAGTTTTTTCAAAAAGCGGCAATGCTAAAATCAGTAAAAACACTTTGCCCGCAAGCTCGGCTTTTTCTGCCATAGCGTTTTCACCCGCATCCCTGCATGCATCGGCGGATAACTGCGAAAGCAAACTGACACCCAGTGCTTTAAACAGTATCACTCCATATTCCTCAGGTAAAGAAGCGGAACTTAAAAGAGTTTGTAGACGAATAAATATAGGCGAGAGCATACCAATCAGGACAACCAAAATAACGATTCCGGTTATGATTCCGATTGCCATTGCGTATTCAGGATAATATCGGCGCAACAATACTGCTAAAAATGCCGCAATTACCGTAATCCCGACAATTGTAACAATATTCATGGTTACAGCCCAAAAACAGATTTAACTGTTCTGAATAATTCGCTGATTTCACTGACGATCATCGACAGAACAACAATCAATCCCGCAAGAGTAGTCAGCATTGCCTGCTCCTCCCTGCCTGAACGGATTAGAAGCTGATTGAGTACCGCAACAATAATCCCTATTGCAGCTATCTTAAAAATCAAATCCACATCCACTGTCAATTCATCCTTTCAACGGACATATCTAATATAACAACAATGCGACGCCCAGACCGCCCGCGATACCAAGCGACACATAAAGCTTTCCCTTTGTTTCAACCTCAGATCTTGCTTTTGCCAGCCTGTCCACAATCAACCCCCGAAAAGTTTCACAGTGAAGCAGCTGCCCTTCTACATCGCTGGTTCCAAGTCCCCGTCCAAAATCAATTAATAGTTCACGGTCATTGGAATTCAAGGCGTTTTCGTCACTATGCAAACGTAATGCGTTTTCCCACGCGTCAGAGGGACATTCACCTTTGCACATCCGGTTTGCAGTTTCCGAAAGAAATAGTAGCTTTGAAAACTCTCCTTTTGTTGACTGCTTCAATATTTCGTGAATAGGTGCTGCAGAATATCTGATTTGTGTTTCAAGATATACAACAAATCGTTCTAATTGTTCAAATACTGATACGCGCTTGTTGAGGGCTGACGATGCCGCCATCCCTGCCCATACACCCGCAAGAAAAATGAATATCATTCCCACAAATTTCATTAAGTATATCCCCCACCTTCATAATCCTTGACAGTCTTCCGGGCGAACGCCGTCCTTCCAGAAAAACAATAATATCAAACGCTCTTGATTCAAGCGCGGCTACTAGAGGAGGACGGCGGCACAGGGATTCAATATCCTTACAGTGGGCAGAGGCAACCGCTGCTACGCCTGAATTCAGACCCTCGATAACCGCCCTAGCTTCTTCTGTCGTTCCAAGCTCATCAAATATGACAATATCGGGTGCAAGACAGCGAATTGCCTGCTGTATGCCCATCGCTTTTGGGCAGTTTTTCAAAACATCGCAAAGTCCAAGGCTACCGTTTCCCGAAAGCTCGCCGCGTTCATCTACAACGGCTGTCTTCCAAATCTGTCCGCGGCTTCCTGTCGACAGCTGCCTTGCGAGATCACGCAGAATACTGCTTTTTCCGCTGGAGGGTTCACCGCAAACCAGTGTGCTTTGAATCCGGTCACCGCTTGTCAGCACAGACAACAACTCATTCGCACAGCCGTCATGCCGCCGCGCTACCCGTAGACAGATTGATGTGATATTCCGGAATGATACAATCTTTCCGCTGTCAACAACGGCTGTTCCGGCAATTCCGGCACGACAGCCATTCGGTGCTGTAATGAATCCTGCACTTAGCTCCTGCTGGTGTGTATGTACCGAATACTCACAGAGCATTAAAAAACACTCATCAAGCTGGGAACGACTACAGATTAACGTGTTCCCGAAGCCGCCTTGTATAGGCTGCCCTGATATAGAAATCTGCCACTCTCCCCCGGGTACGGATAGTGATACCGGAGCATCTGCACGAAGTCTAATCTCCTGAACACGTGCTGTAAGATCTTTCGGAAGACCCATCATGACGCTTCTTAATTTTTTAGGTAGATATAAAGATGCCTGTGCAAACTCCGACATGCCTGTCCTCACCTCGATTAATGAATATGAGACAAGCCTAAAAAGTAGAACAAAAAATGAAGGTAAAACATAATGATTCACATCCATTATGTCTTACCTTCTTTCGTAGTCAAAGCCAAACAAATTTATAATTCCAAAATAAAATGAAATGATTTGGATAATAAATTTCTATTAAGGGCATTATAAGTTAGGCAGAAAAACATTACCTGCGTTTGCTGTTTTACTGCCGGAACCGCATTCGGGTGAAATCATTCGGGTGCGGTTTTCTTTTAATCTAAAGTAAGCTGTTCCCCGATATCCTCGACCGCGGGCATAGCGCCGGCAGCCGGCAATTTCTTTGTACGATAACGGTTCGGCTTGGCAAGCATATCGTCGGTATATATTTCAGCTTTTATTAAGCGGTGTCTTGCTTTTAGCGTCATGGCCTGCACACCGATTGTGCTTCGAGTTGATTTAACCGATAATGCACCCGTATGGACAAGAAGCATGCGTCCGGAACTTGATGTCAAAAGCAGTTCTCTATCCTCAGGCAAATAAACCACAGCGACCAATGGCGATTTGTCCGAATAAGCGCCGATAAGTTTGCGGCGATTGGTTTTTGTAGCATAGGCTGATAGTTCGATCTTAGCGGCTTTTCCATTTTCAAACAAAAATATCATATATCCACTGTAATCCGATGTAACAACCATGTATTTGGAATTTTCACCTTCGTCAAAACCAAGTTTTGCTGCAGCATACTCACCCATTACGCTGGCCTTTGTATCCGGAAAATCACTTACTTTTGCTTTATAAACCGTAGCTTTGTCAGTGAAGAAAAGCAAATCACGGTTATTAGTTGTCTCAATTGTTTGTGTGATGCTATCTCCTTCTTTTAGCTTATGCGCATTGCTCATGCGCAGTGACTGGGGAGTAATTTTTTTGAAATACCCCTCTGCTGTGAAGAATAGCGTACAGGGATAATCGGGCACTTCCTCCTCAATTTTTGTATACTCATCAATGTCGGATGCATAAATAAGTTCGCTGTTACGTGGTTTTCCGTACTTCTTTGAAACATCTCGGAGTTCATCAATTATAATTGACTTTACTCTGGATGGGCTTTTCAGTATATCCTCCATATCGATTATGTTTTTTTGAAGATCATCGATTTCATTTGTACGTTTTAGGATATANNGCCTTAATTTAATCTCCGCGACATATTCTGCCTGGATCTCATCAATGCCAAACCCAATCATCAGGTTGGGCACGACCTCCCTTTCTTCCTCTGTCTGCCGAACGATTTTAATTGCCTTATCAATGTCCAACAGTATTTTCTCAAGCCCCTTAAGAAGGTGCAGCTTATCTCTGGCTTTGCTGAGATCATAGTATACACGTCTTCGTACGCATTCGGTACGGAAAGCTGTCCATTCGTTCAAAAGCTCACGTACACCCAATACACGAGGAACTCCGGCTATAAGA
>DOWI01000033.1:0-6994 GCA_003519645.1 Oscillospiraceae bacterium | reverse complement strand
AAGTCAATTGTAATTTTAAGTCCATCAAGCCCGATCTCATTTCTGACATCAGATATTTCACGAATTTTTCCGCTTTTCACCAGATCAACCAGCTTTGATATGATGGATTCAACCGTTGTAGTGTATGGAATCTCTGTTATATCAATGCAGTTAGCGGATTTATCATAGCTCCAGACAGAGCGGATTTTAACACTACCGCGACCTGTTTCGTAAATCTTCTCCATACTATCACGCTGATACACAATCCTGCCACCGCCGGGAAAATCGGGAGCCAATAATGTCGAAGAGACATCATGATCCGGATCTTTCATTAAAGCAATGGTTGTTTCGCATATCTCGCGCAGGTTAAAAGAACAGATATTACTTGCCATGCCGACCGCTATACCAAGGTTATTATTGACTAGGACTGACGGAAATGTCACTGGCAGCAACGTTGGCTCTTTCATGGTAGAGTCATAGTTGTCAACAAAATCCACCGTATCCTTATCAATATCCCGAAACAGCTCGGTTGCAAAGGATTCCAGCTTGGCTTCGGTATAACGGGAAGCTGCATATTCCATATCGGTGGAATACTGGCGGCCGAAGTTACCCTTGGAATCGACATACGGATGCAATAATGCCGAATAGCCTCGTGACAAATAGACCATCGTTTCATAGATTGCTGAATCACCGTGTGGATTCAGCTTCATCGTTTCGCCAACAATGTTGGCCGATTTGGTTCGTGGGCCGTTAAGCAGTCCCTTTTTATACATTGTATACAGCAATTTCCGGTGAGACGGCTTAAAACCATCGATTTCCGGTATGGCACGGGACATGATTACACTCATCGCATAAGGCATAAAATTTGTTTCAAGCGTATCGGTTATATGCTGATCTTCAACCAATCCCGCTCCCGCTATATGGGTATTCACCGGCAGCTTATCCAGACTGCTGGAAGTTTTTGTTTTTTTGGCCATGGTTATCTTCTTTCCCTTCTTGAATTGGTTTTAAAGATTAGATTTCAGTTAACTGACATCCACCATTTCAAGATACTTACTTCCTTTTTCAGCTATAATATCCTTTCGGCCGGATAGGTTGTCACCAAGCAGTACATCAAACATCTGTGCCGTTTTCTCTGCTTCAAAGGGTTTCACCTGAATCAAACGACGTGTATGCGGATTCATCGTCGTCAACGACATCATATCGGGGTCATTTTCACCAAGTCCTTTTGAACGCTGTAACGTGTATTTTGCATCTCCCAGTTCGGATAATATTTCATTTTTTTCTTTTTCGCTGTATGCAAAATAGGTATCATTTTTTGATGTAATCTCGAACAAAGGTGTTTCAGCGATATACACCTTTCCCTTTTCAATTAGGGTTGGTGTTAGCCTATATAGCATGGTTAAAATCAGGGTTCGTATGTGAAAACCATCGACGTCCGCATCAGTACAGACGATTATCTTATTCCAGCGAAGAAGATCTATATCAAAAGTTGCCAGATCCTTATTCGCCTTGCTTTTAACCTCAACACCACAGCCCAACACCTTGAGTAAATCAGTAATTACATCATTTTTAAAAATCTTATTATACTCGGCTTTAAGACAGTTGAGAATTTTTCCTCTAAGCGGGATAATCCCCTGAAAATCAGGATTCCGGGCTTGTATACAGGCGCCCATAGCTGATTTACCCTCAACGATAAATAATTCGCGTTCTTCCACTTTTTTGCTTCTGCAGTCTACAAAGCTCTGAACACGTGATGTCAGATCGTTGCCGGACTGAAGTGTCTTTTTAAGATTAAGTCGGGTTGTCTCAGCCTTTTCGCGGCTACGTTTATTAATGAGAACCTGCTCGGCAATTTTGCCTGCCTCGATTGTGTTTTCAATAAAATAAACTTCAAGATTATGCCGGAGAAACTCGGTCATGGCTTCTTGAATAAACTTGTTGTTTATCGCCTTTTTCGTTTGGTTTGCATAGGAGGTCTGGGTTGAAAATGAAGAAGAAACAAGGATTAAGCAATCCTGTATGTCCTGAAAGGTTACTTTGCTTTCGTTCTTCAGATATTTTCCGTTTTGCTTGAGATATGCATCAATCTCGGACAGAAACGCTGAGCGAACCGCCTTTTCAGGCGACCCTCCATGCTCCAGCCAACTTGAGTTATGATAGTATTCCAATAGATTTTTTCTATTAGAGAAGCAACAGGCAACATTAAGTTTTACCTTATATTCAGGCTTGTCCTTCCTGTCTCGTCCGCGGCGTTCTGCCGACCAAACCTGGATTCCTGTTAATGCATCTTCTCCCACAATTTCCGTGACATAATCTTCGATTCCGTTTTTATATAAAAACTCCTCTTCATCAAATCCGCCGTCACGTTGGCTCCGCAGTACAAAAAGAATATTGGGGTTTACGATTGCTTGACGGCGAAGCGTGTCATGAAAATAATCAATCGAAACATTAATATCAGTGAACACCCCAATATCCGGCTTCCATCGGATACGCGTACCGGTATCTTTTTTTGTATAAGGCTCTTTTTTCAATCCGCCGATATTTTCACCGTGCTCAAAATGAAGATTATGAATAAATCCGTCACGCTTTACTTCTACATCAAAATATTCAGAAGCATATTGTGTGGCACAAGCCCCGAGTCCGTTTAAGCCGAGTGAGAATTCATAGCTCTCCCCCGCATTTGTATTGTATTTTCCTCCTGCATATAGCTCGCAGAAAATAAGTTCCCAGTTATAACGCTCCTCTTTCGAATTATAATCAACCGGAATACCTCTGCCAAAATCCTGTACTTCAATTGATCCGTCTTTGAATCTTGTAATGATAATCCTGTTTCCGTATCCTTCGCGTGCTTCATCAATAGAGTTGGATAATATTTCAAATACTGCATGCTCACAACCTTCAATTCCGTCCGAGCCAAAAATTACAGCAGGACGCTTGCGCACCCGATCGGCCCCCTTCAAGGAGGTAATGCTCTCATTTCCGTAGCTTTGCTTTTTTGCGGCCATCAATAACCTTCCTTTATTATGAATTCCAAGCATAAATCAATGTATTGTATTGCTGTAAGCAAAATTATGGTATAATACTACTATATATCCATGACACAAGCTATTATTGTAATATTCTAGTCCATATATAACCTTTCTGTCAAGGGTGGGCAGCAGATAAGGCTGGCAATAATCACTTGATTATTTATAAATAGGCTATATATCTTATTATAAAGGATGTTCAATACTATGGGCGCTTTCATCTCAAAATCGGGCATGATTCTACCGACCGACGGCGGTAAACCAACATTCATTAAGACTGCAGAAGGTAAGGGAATATAATAAAATGAAAAAGAAAACTATCATTATTCTGTCAGTTGTTGCGGTTTTTATAATAACCGGTTTTTTGGGTGCTTATCAATTGATTAGGGAAATGCAGAAAAATATGGCGGTAGTTTCCGATATGCAAATTGAAGATGTGGATATATCCACTGTTTCTGATGGTACCTATGAAGGAAGCTATGGAACTACACTTGTCCGGGCGTCGGTTGAGCTGACCATAAAAGGCCACAAGATTACCGATATTAAATTAACAAAACATGATAACGGTATGGGAAAAGCAGCAGAGTCTATCCCCGATATGGTTGTAAAGTCGGGCACCCTACAGGTGGACACAGTTTCAGGTGCAACATACAGCAGCAAAGTAATACTAAAGGCAATAGAAAACGCCTTAAACCAAGCTGTCAATTCATAATATTAATTAAGTTACCTAAGTTACCTTAATGGGGGGTGAAACTTTGCGGCAGAATTATGTAAGGCAGTGCTTTCCGATCCTTAAGGATTTTCTCGGATATATGGAAGTAGTTAAGGGAAGATCAATAAATACAGTTGAGGAGTATTTTATTGATCTGCGCACCTTTTTTCGTACAATCAAAATACTTAGAGGGCTTGTCCCGCCCAACGCGGAACCGGAGGATGTAACGATAACCGATATAGATATAAATTTTATCCGTACCATAACTCTTCAAGATGTTTACGAATATATGAACCATGTCAAAAACGACAGAGAAAATCATGCCCGCGCACTTGCTCGCAAAGCCTGCTCCTTAAGAGTGTTTTTCCGCCATTTAACCAATTATACGCACCAACTTGAAGTAAATCCTGTTCAAAATCTGGATACACCCAAAACCCGAAAAGCGCTTCCAAAGTATCTGACACTCGAGCAGAGCATTGCACTGCTTCAATGTCCGGACGGAGAATTTGCTGAACGTGATTATTGCATACTGACGCTTATGCTTAACTGTGGGCTTCGCCGCGCTGAAATTGTTGGTTTGAATCTTTCAGATATACGGAGCGATGGCACGTTAAGAGTTCTAGGAAAGGNNGTGTCATTTACCTAAATGATGCATGTCGTGTTGCTCTGGAGCGCTACCTTCCCACAAGACCGGTAGATGGAGTCGAGAAAAAGGAAAGAAATGCGCTTTTTTATAGCCGATTAAAATAAAGATTGAGCCTACAGGGCTTGCATTACATTGTCAAAGGTTATCTGAAACGCGTTGATGGTCTTGAGGAATATTCGGCACATAAGTTAAGACATACCGCAGCAACACTAATGTACCGAAACGGGGNNGAAAGAAATACTTGGTCACGAAAATCTGGGTACAACCGAAATTTATACCCACCTGTCAAGTGAGCAGCTTGAAAAAGCCGCCGATGCAAATCCACTTGCACGTATCCACCCTAAAAAATCAAACAAGAGAAATACTCAAGCATAAATGCGAGAAAACTATAAAAATGTGTATCGAAATCGTTATTAACACAACAAGAACCGGCTATACTGCCGGTTCTTGTTGTGTTAATCCTCTTCTACTTTATTTGCTTCGATAACCTTTTGAGCGACCGGTTGAGGCGCTTCCTCATATCTGACAAACTCAAACTTGAAATGACCGCGACCTTGAGTCAGGGAACGCAGCAGAGTTGAAAAATCTCCCATTTCAGCCATCGGAACTTCCGCCTCAACGCAGGTAAGATTATCTTCCTCAGAAGGTACCATACCAAGAACACGGCCGCGACGTTTGTTAATGTCCCCCATCACGTCGCCGGTGTTGTCGTTTGGAACATACGCTTTTAAGGAACCAACCGGTTCAAGCAACACCGGATTTGCCTGTGGTATGCCGGTTTTATAAGCGAGTGCTGCAGCAAGCTTAAATGCCATCTCGGATGAATCGACAGGATGATAGGAGCCATCTACCAAGGTGGCTTTCAACCCCACCATTGGAAATCCTGCCAACGTTCCTTTGCGGCAAGCCTCAATCAAACCTTTTTCCACCGCCGGAAAGAAATTCTTTGGAACCGATCCGCCAAATACAGTTTCGTTAAATTCAAGCTCATCATTTGTCCCAGGCTCAAATTCAATCCATACATCACCGAATTGCCCGTGTCCGCCTGATTGTTTTTTATGGCGTCCTTGAACTTTAACTTTCTTTCTTATGGTTTCGCGATACGGCACCTTTGGAACATCAAGCGTAACGTCAACGCCGAACTTGCTCTTAAGCTTTGATACCACAACGTCAAGATGCTGTTCACCCAATCCAGAAAGAATCCTCTCATGCGTTTCATGGTTGTGATAATAGCCGATTGTCGGATCTTCCTCCATAAGCCTTGAAAGACCGGCAGAAATTTTTTCTTCATCCGCTTTATTTTTTGCATGTACAGACATCGACAGATGTGGCGCATCAAAGCTTACTCCCGGTAGAATCACAGGGCGTGTTGAAGAAGACAGCGTGTCTCCGGTGTTGGTGTTTGCAAGTTTCGATACAGCGCCAATGTCTCCCGCACAGATATACGGGACTTCCTGCTGCTTTTTCCCGCGCACCATATACACTTTGCCGATTTTTTCTGTTGAACCCGTACGCATATTCAACAACGTAGTGTCAGGCTTAACTGTACCACTTACAACTTTGAAATATAGAAGTTTTCCGACAAAAGGATCGACAATGGTTTTAAAAACAATGACAGCAGTCGGATCATTATCGTCAACTTTCAGAGCAACATCCTTGCCGTCTGCATCTTTTCCACTCTCGCCCGCCATAGTTTCGGCATAAGGTGCAAGCCAGATGAGGCCGTTCATAAGCTGGTCAACGCCTTCAAGCGTATAGGCAGAACCGCAGAACACCGGGGCAATCTCTCCGCGCCGAACACCCGATGCAAGACCGTTGATGAGCTCGTCCGGTGTAAAGTCCTCACCGGAAAAGTATTTTTCCATCAGCTCTTCGCTTGTCTCCGCAACAGCTTCGTTCATTGCTGTACGAAGTCCTTCAAGCCGATGCCCCATTTCAGGAATAGGCACCTGAATTGACTTCCCGTCCTTGTAGATATAGGCTTTATACTCAAGTAGATTGATGTAACATTGAACTTTTCTGTTTTCAACAAATGGAACAACCAATGGACATATCATCGGTCCGAAATGAGCTTTTAGCTCCTCAAACACTTTATAGAAGTCTGAATTCTCGTTATCCATTTCGTTCACAAAGAATATCTTGGAGATACCCTTTTTAGAAGCTGCTTTAAAACCCTTTTCAGAACCCACAGCAATTCCGTTTTTTCCGGAAATTGTTATAACAGCACTTCCAGCAGCGCGCATTCCTTCGTTTAACCCACCCGAAAAATCAAACAGACCGGGCGTGTCTAATATATTCATCTTGGTATTTTTCCATTCGATTGGAGCGATTGCCATTAAAACAGTGGCTTTGCGCTTAATCTCCTCCGCGTCAAAATCACAAATCGTTGTTCCGTCTGCAATCCGTCCCAGTCTGTCCGATGCCCCCGAAAGAAAAAGCATAGCTTCGGCCAAAGAAGTCTTTCCTGTACCGGAATGCCCGACAAAAGCTACATTGCGAATATTTTTTGCGTTGTACTGTCTCAATGAAATACTCTCCTTTCATATGTGAACGCCATAACTACGGTTTCGACATGATTAAGCAATATTGTACAAATTTAAAATCACATCTGGAACCACTTTGATAATT